>JAFGMW010000058.1 GCA_016927275.1 Pseudomonadota bacterium | reverse complement strand
GTGACTCGTGACTAGCGCACAAAAAAGTGTTTAACTATGAACATCAAATTCTCTTTCCGCTCGCGGATGCGGCGCCAGGTGTACGGCACCCAGGAGCGGCCGAACGGCACGTATATCCTCACCCTGTAGCCCTCCGCGACGAGGCTCTGTGCGAGCCTCCTCCTTATCCCGTAGAGCATCTGGAACTCGAAGCGGTCCTTGGCGATCCCCTGAGCCGCGGCGAACTTCTTTATCTCCTCTATCAGCCACGGGTCGTGCGTCGCGATGCCGTGGCGGAGCCCCGTGGTGAGCAGCCTCTTCGCGATCGAGATGAAGGCCCTCTGCACGTCCTCCATCCTCTGCAGGGCTACTCTCGCCGGCTCGCGGTAGGCGCCCTTGCAGAGCCTGATCGGGATCTCGCGGCCGATGAGGGAGAGGGCGTCCTCCGGCGTTCGGATGAGCATGGCCTGGAGCGCCACGCCGATCGGCGTGAGCCTGGTGCGCTTCATCCTGAGTACCATCTCTATCGTCCTTCCGGTCAGGTCCGAGCCCTCCATGTCCACGCGCACGAACCCGCCCACATCCTCCGCCGCCTTCACTATCCGCTCGAGGTTTATGGCGCAGAGCTCCACGTCGAAGTCGAGGCCCAGCTGCGAGAGCTTGACCGAGATGTTGCGGTCGAGGGCCCTCTCCTTGAGCGCCTTGAGCATCACCACGTACTGCCCGGTAGCGATCTCAGTCTCCTCCCTTGATTCGACCTTCTCGCCGAGGTGGTCGACCGTGGTGGAAAAGCCCCGGGCCTTGAGGCGAGCGAGCGCATCGAGCGCGTCCGGCAGGGCGGTCCCTGCGATGAACCTCCTCGCGAACGGCGCCATGAGCGTGGAGAGGGTCCAGCCCACCACGCGCGAGGCGGTCCTGGTTGTCCTCACAGCCTCTGGCATATGGATTTGGACTGCAAAAAGAGCAGCAGGTAGTCGCTGCCGCCGGCCTTGGAGCAGGTGCCGGACATGTTGTACCCGCCGAACGGCTGTACGCCCACGAGCGCGCCCGTGATCTTGCGGTTGATGTAGAAGTTGCCGCAGAAGCACTCGTGCCTGGCCTTCTCTATTTTGGCCTCGTTCCTCGTGAACACGCCGCCGGTGAGACCGTAGTCGGTGCTGTTGAATATCTCGAGGGCATGGTCGAAGTCGCGCGCCTCGATCACGGCCAGCACCGGCCCGAAGATCTCCTCCCGGGCCATCTTTGCCGTGGGGGAGACGTCGGCGATGACCGTCGGCTGTATGAAGTAGCCCTGAGCGTCCGACGCCTCGCCGCCGCACAGCAGCCTGCCTTCGCGGGAGCCCGCCTTGATGTACTCCATCGTCTTGTCGAAGCTGGCCTTATTGACGACGGGCCCCATCCAGTTCGACGGGTCCCTCGTGGGGCCGACCTTGATCCTCTTGGTGCGCGCGACGAGCTTCTCTATGAATTCGTCGTAGACCTTCGCGTCCACGATGGCTCGCGAGCATGCGGAACACTTCTGCCCCTGGAATCCGAACGCCGACGTGACCACGCCCTCGGCCGCCGCGTCGAGGTCCGCCTCGCTGTCCACGATGGCCGCGTCCTTTCCGCCCATCTCGGCGGTCACGCGCTTGATCCAGCGCTGCCCGTTTCTGTGCCTGGCCGCCTCCTCGACTATGTGCAGCCCCACGTCGCGGGAGCCGGTGAAGTTTATGAAGCGGGTCTTCGGGCTCGCCACGAGCGTCTCGCCCACGTCGGAGCCGCTGCCCGGCACGAAGTTGATCACCCCGTCCGGGAAACCGGCCTCGCGCGAGAGCGCGATCATCTTGGCCGCGATCACAGGGGCGTCGCTGGCCGGCTTTACCACCATGGTGTTGCCCGCTGCTACAGGGCCCACGGTCATGCCCGTGAGTATGGCGAGAGGGAAGTTCCAGGGCGGGATCGCGACGCCGGCGCCCAGCGGGATGTACTCCAGCTCGTTCCGCTCTCCGGGCCAGGGGCACTGCGGGTGCTTCGCGCCGTAGCGTATGGCCTCGCGGGCGTAGAACTCGCAGAAGTCGATCGCCTCCGCGGTGTCGCCGTCCGCCTCTGCCCAGCTCTTGCCCACCTCGCAGACCATGGTGGCGGAGAGCTCGTGCTTTCGCTCGCGCATCTTCGCCGCGAGCTTCACCACCAGCCCGGCGCGCTCCTCGGGGGTGGTGTGCTTCCACGAGTCGAACGCCTTCCAGGCGGCGGTGAGCGCCGCATCGGCGTCAGCTGCGGTCGCCTTCTCCACCGTGCCAACGACCTGTTCCTTGTTCGAGGGATCATACGACTTGATCTTGCCGCCGGATTTCACGTCGCGGCCCCCTATCACGAGGGGCCAGGTGCGGTTGAAATCTGCCTCGATCCTGGCGAGGGCCGCCTCCATCTGTTTTCTGTTTTCCGGCCTTGAGAAATCCGTGTACGGCTCGTTCTTGAAAGGGGTGAGCATGGGGATCTCCTCGCGTGGGTGGCCAAAATCTCAACGATGTCTAGTAGATAGCGAAAAGGAAGTCAATCTGAGGAGATGCTAGAACGGCTCGCTGTCAACGGAGTAATCCGGAGCGGGCTCTGCCTTTGGGGCTGCCCGCTTCTTTGCAGGGGCCCTCTTTGCGATCCTGGCGGGCTTTGGCTTTTCCTCGACCTCTGGCGCCTCCAGGGTCCGGGCATCAACATCCATGGAGATATCTTCGGCCTCTTCATAATCGGAGTCCGGGATGGCGGCCTCCGAGGGGGTTGCGCCGGTCTCGACCGATATGAGGTGCTCGACCCCGTTGCGCGTGACCGGCCCCCTTGCTGCTATCAAGACCTTTTCCTCGACCTTAGCCTTAGCCTCAACCTTAGCCTTAGCCTCAACCTTATCCTTAACCTTAACCTCAGCCTCGGCAAAGACCGTCTCCTCGTCCTCCTGCCTGCCCGGGCCCACAGCCCTCACCTCTACCGGGGCCACGCCGCTGCCGATGAGGCCGATCTTCTTCGCTGCGGCCTTGGAGAGGTCGATTATGCGCCCCCCTGCGTAAGGCCCCCTGTCGTTGATGCGGACAGTGGCTGACCGGCCGGTCTCTAGGTTTGTCACCCTCACCGTGGTGCCGAAGGGCAGCGTCCTGTGGGCTGCGGTCATGTCGTTCGGATTGAATCGCTCGCCGTTGGCGGTCTTTTTGCCCGCGAAGCCCGGCCCGTACCACGAGGCCTTTCCGGTCTGGTGGAATTTCGTGACCCCCTTCTGCGCGTGGTAGGGGGCGCAGGAGGGCAGAAGCATTCCCGCGGCGGCGATGAGCGCCATGGCGAGGTGAACCTTTTTGTTGGACAAGCAAACGCCTGACATTTTATCCTGCTCCATGCACATGGGCCGGTTGTCATGCTGCCTTATTCGACTGCTCAGGATAAGAACTTAAACCAAGATAAAGAAAAACGATTGAGATGAACGAGACGACCCTGGATTTAAAGAACTGACTGTGAGTGAAAAAAGCCTAACGCATATCCGCGGCACTGTAAAGGAGGAATTTCGAAATGAGCGAGGCCCTCTTCATATACGATGCGTCCGAGCGCAACGCCGATCTGTACTACGCCACAGGTTTTCTCGCGCCCGACCCTTTTGTTTTCTTCAGCGTGCGCGGGAAGAAATACGCGGTCCTGTCCGATCTGGAGATAGACCGCGCGAGGCGAGAGGCCCGGGTTCACAAGGTGCTCTCGATCAACCCCTTCATCGCGCTCGCCGGAAAAAAGAAAAAGAATCCCACGCAGGCGGACGTGGTGCACGAGATACTCCGCTGTCATGACATAAAGAGGATCAGGGTGCCGGCCGACGCGCCGTTCGCCCTCATGGATGCGCTGCGCAGGCGCGGGTATCGCGTGGAGACCGGCCCTGCGCCGTTCTTCGAGGAGAGGCTCGCCAAGAGCAGGGGGGAGCTTAAATGTATAGCCGCGTCCCAGCGCGCGGTCTTTGCAGCGCTTGCCCTCGTGCGCGATGTGCTTGCTGCCAGCAAGATCAGGGGGCAAAGACTTGCATACAGGGGCCAGACGCTGACATCCGAGATGCTGCGTAAGATGATCGATGTGTTCCTGTGCGAGCGCGGCTTCGAAGTTACGGGCACCATCGTTTCCTGCGGCCGCCACGCGATCGACCCGCACGACGTGGGCAGCGGGGCCCTGATGCCGCATTCATCTATCATCGTGGACATCTTCCCACGCTCGAAGAAGACGCGCTATTTCGGCGACGCCACGCGCACCTTCTGCCGCGGCCGGGCGCCGGACGCGCTCCGCAGGATGTACGAGGCGGTCAAGGCCGCGCAGGCCATGGCGGTCGGGATGGTGCGGCCCGGCGTCAACGGCAGGAAAATACACGAGGCGGTCCACCGCTTCTTCGACGAGCGCGGATATCCCACGCGCGTGAGGGGCGGCCGCAACGAGGGGTTCTTCCACGGCACCGGCCACTCCATCGGCCTCGAGGTGCACGAGGAGCCTGCGCGCATCACAGGGCGCGACTGCAGGCTGAGGAGCGGCAACGTGATGAGCGTGGAGCCGGGGCTATACTATCCGGGAATCGGGGGCGTGCGCATCGAGGACCTGGTGCACGTCACCGGCCGCGGCTGCGAGGTCATCGGCAGGTTCCCGAAGCAGCTCGAGATTCTCTGAATAATTTCGCCTCCGGGTGGCGCCGTGTCGCATCGGTCAGCAGCTCATCTTATCGGAGCGGGACGGTGCACTCTTCTCGCTATCCCTCCTCGCCTCAGACGCCGGCTCGTCGGGGGCTTTCGTCGGCCGGTACTTATAGGCTGCTGAATCCGGCCTCCTCGAGCCACGCTGCGAAGAATGCCCCGACCCGCTCCGTCAAATCGGCACCTTTTCGCCTCCAGGTGTCGCCGTGTCGAGGTTGTCTGTTGAGGAGCTGGCCGGGAAGCGGCGGGGTCCCCATCGCTGCAAGCGGGTCCGTGGAAGCCTCAGCAAACTGCGGTGTCAAAACGCGACTTCCTGCAGAACTTACCACCTCGATCAAAGTTGCAGTTTTGACTCGCAGTTTGAATGAGGAGGGTTCGCGGCCCGCGAGACAGCGAAAGGGGAGCCGCTGGAGGCCCCGCTCCGAAACGGACAACCTCGACGAGGCGATGTGTCCCGGAGGCATTAGTTTATTATATCAATGAATTCCCCAGTCGGGGTCTGGGTGGGCGGCGCAGAGGCCCTGTTCGCACTTTGCGAGCTGCGGGGCGCAGGCCATCAGGGTGCAGGCGTATCCTTCGTCGCACTGGTCCGACATGCTCTCCTTCACGTCGTCGACATGGGCGACGTTCGCGGCGACCACGCGGCCGCCGTTGCAGTGGTCGCAGCAGCCGAGCTCGACGACCGCGCAGTCGCGGTCATTTTCGCATGACTGCCATCCGAACGAGACCTCGTCCACGTACACGCATTCGCCGTCCCGGCAGCGGGGGAAGATCGGCGCGCATGCCATCTCGGTGCAGAGCTCATCGTCGCCGCAGCTCTGGCTGTTTCTCTCCGCGACTTCGCTCGCGAACTCCTTGTTAACCGCGACCGCAAACCCGCCGTTGCAGTGGTCGCAGCATCCGAGCTCGACTATCTCGCAGTCGTCGCCGCCCGCGCACGCTATCGTGTCGCCCGAGAGCGGCACCGGATTGTTCTTGCTCGACTGCGGCGCGTCGACGGGATCGGGCACGCCCTGCATTGTGCCGTCGCACGCCGCGAGGGCGGCGAGGACGAAGATGGCTGACGCGGCTATGGTCTTTTTCATGGGCATGCCTCGCTCTATAGCACAGTTATCGCGGGATTGAAGGAATAGTTGCCCGGTTTATTGGGGATGCCAGACTCCGAGCCACTCCGCCCTGGGCGGCGATTTCATGAGTGTTTTCGACCTGTTGAGGAAGAGCTGCGACGGGCCGTCGTGGGGGTGGGACGTAAGCACTTCGCCGAAGAGCTGGGCCGCGCGCTCGAAATCGCCCTGGAGATAAGCGGAGCGGGCAGCTAGGTAGCGCGGCAGCTGCTGCATGATGACGCCCACCTCCCCGACCAGCTCGTGAATAAGCACCGGCCTTGGGCTCCCGGCGGGGGCGATCGGGTCCAGCGGCCTGAACCTGAACGAGCGCTCCGCGGCCTTGCACACCTCGTCGTTGACCAGAATGGAGGTCCTGTAGGTGCGGTTGAGCGCGCGGAGGAGGGATGCGCACTCGACCGCTGTGCCCGCCACGCCGAAGCCTTCCCCCCCTGAGGGGCCGAGGTCGCCGGCAGCGGCGGGGCCGAGCCAGATGCCCACCCCGATAGAGAGTCGCTCCACCCCGAAGCGCTTCGAGGTGTCCTCCCGCGCGGCGGAGATGGCGTGCAGAGTCGAGATTGCCGCCCTGCAGGCGGCGATCGCCTTGGCCTCGTCCGGCGCGAGAGCGCCGAATGCGGCGAGGCACTCGTCGTGCGACCACGATTCGATTAACGCGCCGCCCTCGAGTAGCGGGCTCGATATCAAGGCCCGATATGAGCGCATGAACGAGCAGAGAGTGCGCGGCTCGAGCGATGAGGCGATGGAGCCGAATCCGCGCACGTCCAGCGCGTACGCGGCGATCTCGCATGGCCTGCCCTCCGGGTCGAAGGCGCCCCCTGCGGCGGTCGCGGCGGTCAGCGACTTCCGCGAAATCCTCGTTGCGAATCTCTCGCCGCTGCGGCGCGCCGGCATAGCCACTGCGAAGATGTTCCATATCCACGACGCTGCGAGCAGGAGGGCGACGGTGAGCGCGAAGTGCGCGGCCGGGAGCTGGATGCCCGCCGCCCCGGCCATGGCTGCGGCCGCAAGGAGCGCGCAAAAGATCAGAACTGCGGATGTGAGCGCGCGCAGGGCCATGGGGAGCCTTGCGATCAGCGCGATGAACGCGATGGCCGCGAGGGCGACCGCCAGGAGCGTCCACGGCATCGAGGCGTACGACGCGAACGGGGGGCCTGCGGCGATCTGCCCGATCGCGCACGAGGCGAGCTCGGCCCAGCTCATCCCTCCGAGCGGCGTCATGTGCATCGCCGCGGTCGAGGGTTCGGTGACGCCCAGTATGACGATCCTGTCGCTGATCGCATCGGCCGGCGCCTTGCCCCTGGCGATCGCAGACGCGCCGATGCGGGATGCCCTGGCCGAGCAGGCTGCGAAGTCGATCGCGAGCGCGGCGTCGTCGGGCAAGCGGATCGCGCGCTCGCCGATTTTCACTCCCGAGGCCCTGCCCGCCGCGTCCTCGCTGATGAGCGGCGTGAAGCCAGAGGACCTGGCCGCCGCGGAGAGGGCGTGCGCCGGATAGACCCTGTCGCCTATCCGGGCGGCAAGCTGCTGCCTCCGGACCACGCCGTCGCGGTCCGGCAGGACGTTTGAAAAGCCGTCGGTCTGAAGGCCGATGCGCCCCGCGATCGAGGCCTCCGCGCCCGCCATCGCGGGCAGCGCGGAGTCGTCCCTGGGCGCCGCGGGGAGGGCTGAGGCCACGATCGCCCGCTCGGCCGCGCCCCTGGTCTTCTCGTAGTCGTCCGGCAGATCGGCGAGCGAGGGGTAGAATAGAAATCCTGCGGAGAGGAAGCGGCGGCCGTCGAAGTCGGCAAACCTGCGCGCTGTCCCCGGATCGATGGCCGAGGCCGCGGCCGCATCGAGCACGACGATGCGCGCGTTGAGCAGCCTCAGCTGGTCGAGTATCTTCGCGAACGCGTCGGCGTTCCATGGCCACGGACCGAGATCGAGGATGGAGTCGAGGTCTATCGCGGCGATGGTCGTCGATGCGGGCTGTCCCCGCGCTCCGAGCGCCGCCGCGCGCACGATGAGGTCCTCGGCTGCGGGTGCGCGGGTGCAGGTCGCCGCCGCGATCAGGAGCGCGAGCGAGACCGCAGCCAGCGCGTGCCACTGTTTGCACCTCTTTATGAGCCTCGCCAGCCCCTTCATCTTCCCCTCTCGAGGACCGCCTTGATCCCGCGCTCTCTCGAGCCTGGGAAATTCCATCGGTCCCCCGATCTAAGGATTGTATTTATAGCGTGTGATCGATAATAAGTCCACGCAGGAGGCGGATCTATGGACAGGATCTTGGAGCAGATCCTCTCGGGCATCGAGGACGCGCCGCTTGTGGAGGCACGGATTTTCGACGGCGCCAGCCTCGTTCTGTCGAGGCATGCGGGCGCGGCATACAGGTTCCCGGGTCCGAAGCCCGGCACGCCGGTCCCCGCCCCTGAGAGCGCCTTAGATATCGCGAGGCTTGGGCTTTCGAGCGACACGGGCGAGGCGTCGCTGGGAATCGCTGCCATCAATTCACTTGTCACGCCCAGCGGGGCTGCCCCGTGCACGGGGAGCGGGACGTCGCTCCTCATGGAATGGGCTGCGGGCAGGGATGTTGCAATGATAGGCCACTTCGCCTTCACCGATAAGTTGAGATGTGCGGCCGGAAAGCTCTGGGTGCTGGAGCTCGATCCAAAGGAAGGGGACCTGCCGGCGGAGAGGGCGGCAGATATCATTCCACGTGCCCAGGTGGTGGCGATCACAGGAACAACCTTTATAAATCATACACTTGAGGGGCTGCTCGCCTTGGCTAGGGGTAAAAGAATAATGATTCTGGGGCCTTCCACGGTCATGTCGCCGGTCCTGTTCGATTATGGGGTGGAGGCCATCTGCGGCAACCACATCGTAGATAATGAGATGATCAAGGCAGATCTGGCCGCAGGAAAGGGGCTCAGGGCTGCCCGTGGCATGCAAAAACTCATTCTAACACGTTGAAATTCAAATATATTAATTTTATGACACTCAGCGTCTTGACCGGAAGCGTTTTTAAGGGTTAAGCACCTGCCTCAATTAATCAATGAGTTAACCGCAGAAGCCCATTTTAGACAGGAGGGATTATCCCCACAAAGTGGGGGCACTATACCTCTAATCAGTGGCTGCCTTTTTTGTTGATACTATTAACTTAATAATAACGACTAGTTAGAGTTTAGAGTTTGGCATCGATATTGCTTAAGTAAAGGGGCATGATGAACAACATAATACATTCAAAGAGACTGCAGATCCTGGCGCTGAACCTCGTGGGCATAGCCCTCATATATGTGGTGAGCTTCTGCTACGGCAGCTCCTCCGCAAAGGCCGGCTGGGCCGGCAAGGACATGGTGAGCTTCTCCCATGAGATCAACAGGGCTGCCGAGGCCCATGACGTGAACCCCGCGCTCATCGCCGCGGTCATCCATGCCGAGTCCGAGTTCAAGGTCAGGGCCCGCTCTCACGTGGGCGCCCAGGGCCTCATGCAGATAATGCCGTCCACGGCGCGCTACCTCGGCTGCCGCAACGCCTGGGACCCGGCAGAGAATATCCTCGCCGGCGCCAAGTACCTCCGCCAGCTCATCGACCGTTTCGACGGCAACCTCCCCCATGCGATCGCGGCCTACAACGCCGGTCCGGGCGCGGTCTCGAAGCACAACGGCATCCCGCCCTACAAAGAGACCCGCAATTACGTGAAGAAGGTGCTGTCCAACTACAGCCGCTACCAGAGGATGTTCGCCTCCGATCCGCTGATGTCGTAAAGGGGCAGATAAAGGAAATAATAAAAAGGCCGACCTGAGGGGTCGGCCTTTTTCTTTATCTGTGCTATAATGACGGCAGGACAGGAGGCGGGCGCGTATGGCTGAGAAGGGTAGATGGGAAAAGGGCATGCAGCACACAAAGAGGGAGATAATCACCAGCTCCTCTGAGGTGAGGACCGAGTGGAAGAACCCCTTGTCCGGCGATCCGACCAGGCTGGTCCATGCGAGCGTCGGCGTGAAGGGGTTTGGACTGAAGGTCGGCATGAGATTGAGGTTCTGACTCGGCTGGCCGCATCATGAGGCGGGGGATATGTCCCCGCCTTTTTTTGTTGCCATTTTACCCCCGCGGGCTGTAAACCCCATTTCCTGAAAAATCCGGAGATATCGATGGCACATAGAATTCCAGCGGTTTTCCTCGCCGCGTTGCTCCTGGTCCTCCCATGCGCCGCTTTCCCGCAGGACGATCCTGAGGAGGAGGGGCTCGACAACGGCCTCATAATAGAGCTCACCGAGGAGGGGACGGAGGAGGAGGGCCCGCCCGCGATAGCCTACGGCGGCGATTTCGAAGGTGTTGTCACCTCCGTGATCGACGCGGCGCACGTGGAGATCGACGGCGAGAGGATGGAGCTCATCGGCGTTCACCCCCCTGCCGGGGGCGGGTGCTTTGCGGAGGAGTCGAGGGCATATCTCGGGTCCCGCCTGCTGGAAAAGCGGGTCTCGTACTCTTTCGAGCGCACGAACGGCCACAGGCGCGTCCTCGGCGACAGGCGAATATATCTCTATGAGGGGAACCGCATGCTCAACTCGGAGCTGATCCGCGCCGGCATGGCCTTTTCCGATCGCAGGCCCTCCTATCCTGAGGAGGAGTCGTTCGTGGAACTCCAGGAAGGGGCTCGACGGCGCCATGCGGGGCTGTGGCGCACCTGCCCTGTGGAGTGCAACCGATTCGGTGACTGCAACACGAAGTCATGGTAGGGTACCCACGCAAGACGGAGTCCCGCAGGACGGAGTTGGTTTGAAAGTTAAAAAACTTGAATTTACTCCGTCTTGCGGGACTCCGTCTTGTTTGGGTCAAAACAAAGGGGGGCAGATGAAACTCAACATCAAGGCGATGGGCCTTGCATGCGCGATCCTTTACGTGGTCGGCGTGCTTTGGGCCTACATCATGGCATGGGCAGGGGTTAGCCAGGCGCCGTTCGACGTGTTAAACGGCTTCTACCTTGGCTGGCTGGGCGCCATAGCCAGCCCGGCTCTCAGTCTCATCATAGGACTCGCGCTCACCTTTGTGGACGGCTTCGTGGCGGGCATGATCTTCGCCTGGCTCTACAACAGGTTTGCAAAGGCGGCATAGGGCCGCTTGATTCGGCAGTTCAACAGGGCCCCCTGGCTTGAGGGGGCTTTTTTCGTCTGGTTGACAAGCGCCTAAATTCAATGCAAGAAGTGCCTCCTTATTCAGGGGTCGTCCAACGGTAGGACACCGGTCTCTGGAACCGGCTATCGGGGTTCGAACGTACAGAAGCTATGATAGAGTGACGAGCGAAGCTCGAAACAAATAGCATTGATCGTCAGAACGAAGTGACAATCCCTGCCCCTGTCCGCGGGGATTCGAAAAGAGATATTTGAAAATTTATTCAGGGGTCGTCCAACGGTAGGACACCGGTCTCTGGAACCGGCTATCGGGGTTCGAATCCCTGCCCCTGAGCAATAAAGGCCCCGAAAGGGCCTTTATTTTTATTTTGCATCTTATTCTTCAACGATATCAACTATATATAAAATCTTTCCCCCTGAGCAACACCGCCCCTCTGTCGGCCGATAATAATAACAGGGCATGCGTGTCCTTTGGCCCCGTTCGATTGCGAGGAAAAGTGGTCGATAACGCGACAAAGATAACCAACCAGGCTGCGCAGTCGGCCGCTGCAGCGAGCGTCGCGGAGGATGCGGCCTCTTACGCCATCCTCAGCCTGGAGGGGCAATACGGTCCCCTCTTCCCGGTCAGCACGCTCGAAGGCACGGTCGAGATCTACGACGCGGGCGGCGAGCTCATCGCGGTCGTCTCTGCAGAGGGCGAGGTCGAGATCCTGTGCGACGATGGGCCGCCGGTCGACGAGGCGCTCTGCGATCCGATGCAACAGAGCTGCCCCGGGCTCCCCGAGGAGGAGCAGTTCACCTACTACGATCCGTGGCTCGAAGAGGACTGCGGCCAGGCCCTCTCCAACCAGAGCAAGCTCTTCTCCGATTCGTCGGAGATATACACGGGATTCCTGGATGAAGCCCCCAAAGTCCCGAAGGTGCAGAGCGACTCCATCGCAGAGATCCCGATATTCGAGGAAAGGGACGACATCATCCCCGATCCTTTCGAGCACGAGATTCCGCGTGACGAGGGGACGAAGGCGCTTGAGAAAGGTCCGGATACGGAGGTCGCATCAAACGTCGCATCGAGCGGAGGCCTTGGAACCGAATCTCAGTCCCAGGTCGAGCCACAGGTGCCGACCGGTTCCATAGCCCCTGCGGCGCAGCAGCAGATGCCCGGGGCAACGGCCGGATTCGACTCGGCCAGGGCCGCCTCAGAGGCGGCGAGCGCACACGCGTTCTCAGAGGCGCGCTCGAACGCGACCGGCGAGATCGAAAGGCGCGAGCGCGGGGTTCGCAGGTCGGTGGAGAACGCGGCCGATGCGGCGCTCTCAGCGATCGGTCGCTTCGTGGAGAGGGCTGAGGAGAGCGCGGGGCCGGCCTTATCCGAGGCGTCGAGGCATATCAGGTCCTGGATTCGAGCAATTTTCTCGCACGGCGGAAATTGCGTGCTGGCAGAGGCGGAGAAGAGGGGGTCGCAGGGCGACTCGTCGCTGGAGGCGGGGCGGCCCCGCGAGAGGGGCGATTCGCCTGCGGTTGTGCCGTTCCGCAACGAAGGCGGCCTGAGCGAAAAGCGAGGTTCATCCGGGATGGGCTCGCTCCCTGCCGGCGGCCTTGCGATGCACGACCCCAACAGCGATCCGTTCTCGATCGCGATGTCTCACATGGACAAGGGCGGCCCCCCTTACTTTCTTCACGCAGCTTCGCTCGGCATGGCGGCCCCGGCATCGGGCCACGGTTCCTCGCACGACAGGGTGCTCGCCGCGCGCTCGCAGGGCGATGCGCACCACCACCACGGCGAGCAGGAGGGCGACGGCCGGGGCGATGACGGTCGGCAGGAATACGAGCCCGAGATCGAAGATGAGGAGCGGGCCATCGCCTGACGCAGGGCCCGATTTTCACACCAGGGCTGGATAAGGCTGTGGATAAAATCGTTGAGCGCGGTCCTTATGCCTCTTTCACTCCCTTTGATTTCGAGTGCCTGATTATCAGGCAGTGATAAACATGACAATCCATGGTTTTGTCTTGTCTTTGCCCCTGTCGTCCATCTTTGACGGGACCGGCGGGCAGGGAATGGAGCTGTTGATAACCGGTGGATTTTCAGTCAGGGAAAGGGGTTCAGAAGAGTTTTTCAAGCTCAACTTTAAGCATCTTCATCGAATCTTCGTTTTCAGTGGGCGCGTAAGATGAGCGGCGTCTCTGCCCCTCCTTTTGAGGCTCGGGGACGAGCATGCCGAACTTCACCAGCGCTCGCAAAGAGGCCGCGTAGCCGTCCCTGTTGATCGATTCGCGGAAGCGCACCCTGCCGAGCTGGTACATGTCGGAGCCCGCCGCCAGCATCGCATCGATGAGAGGGCGCTCCTCGACCGGGCCCTTCATGCGCCCCTCGACGTATCTGGCCGCCACCCAGAGCGTCTCCACGAACGGCCTCACCTGCGCTGAGAGCAGGTCGCAGATCCAGAGCCCGGAGTTGCGCGGCACGATCTTGCCGTCGCCCGAGCGCGCAACGGCTCCGAGCTTCTCGAGCACCGCTATCGATCGCTCCACGTGCTCCTCAGGCCTGCGGCTCGCGGCGAATCGGAATTCGTGGTGCAAAAGGAGCTTGGCGGCCGCGAGGTCGTCGGCGAGCTCGGGGACAGAAGGGGACTGCTCGTTCTTCGCCCGCCAGAGCAGGACCTTGCAGAGCACAGCCGGAGTCACGAGAAAATGGACGAGGCTGTTCCTGAATATCGACAGCGGCACTCGCTTTTCTTCATCCACGGCGATGAACGGTTCCAGGGAGTCGGTCCTGGGGGTGACGAGTCGCGCGCGCGCGAGCGTGGCCAGCGCCTCCTGCATCACCGCCTGCGTGGAACCGGCCAGCGCTGCGGGCACCTCGGCTCCCTTCGCTATCAGGCAGTCGACGATCGCCTGCGAGTTCTGCCGAAACTGCGCGAGGGTGAGGCCTGTGCGGCTCACCGGGAGGATCGCCGCCGCCGCGACCGCGGCCGGCGTGACCACCGCCCTGCGGTTGATCTCGTGGCAGATGCGCCAGGCGCAGCGCTCGACCGCCTTGGGATCGGAGCCTTCGTCCAGCAGCGGCATGGGGGGGCCGAAGCGCACATGGATGGAGCCGTATCTTGACTGCCTCCCGCCCAGGTACCTGGTGAGGCCCACGAGACGAATCCTCGACTCCTCCTTCTTTTTAGCGCCCTCGAGCTCGCTCGCGTAGCCCTTCTGCTCTATCACGCGGTCGTACGTTATGGAGACCGGAACGATCGACGCTCCCTCGACCCCGGCCTCGCGCGCCGCGCGCTTCATCATCCCGAGCATCCCCATCTTCGGGTCCTTGAGCTTTCCGGTCCTCGTGCGTCCCCCCTCGATGAAGAACTCCTGGCAGATACCCTCCTTCATCATCACTTTGAGATATGTGGCCAGGACCGCCTTGTAGAGCGGATTGTCGCGGAACGCCCTGCGGATGAAGTAGGCTCCGCAGCGGCGAAAAATGCGGCCGAGCGGCCAGAAGGAGAGGTTGGAGCCTGCCGCGATGTGAGGAATCGTCATGCCTGCGTGATAGAACACGTAGGAGAGCACGAGGCCGTCGACGTGGCTGCGATGGTTCGGCACGAATATCACCGGTCCCCCGGCGAACGCCGCCTTTGCCGCCGCGAGCCCCTCCTCGTCGACGTCGAGGGACTCGAACAGCCTCGTCAGCGCCCTGCCCAGGACGCGCTCGAGGATCTCGACATAGGCGTAGTCGAGGTCCGCGACGATCTCGCGCGCGTAGCGGTGCGCCAGATCCCTCAGGTCGTCCGCCGGCTTTCTGCGGTCGGCGGCGATGCGGCAGACCTCATTGTCCAGCTCTTCGTCCGAGAGGACCTGCTGGATGAACCACGAGCGCGGCCGAAGGGGCGGGCCGATGACCGTGCGCCTCTGCGCGTTGAGAGCCCCAAGCAGCCGCTTCCTCATGCGGCTCGCAAGCTCCTCGTCGTCCGATGCGTCGCCGTTGGCCGCGATGAACTCGGAAACGGAGATCGGCTCGCCGATCGAGGCGTGGGCGCGGCGCCTGTAGTTCTTCCAGAAGAGGAAGAACTTGCGTATCGCGCCGGGAGACTCCTGCTCGCCCAGAAATATGTCGCCAACGCTCCTTTTCGCCTTGGGGGGCCTGCGGCTCCAGAGGAAGTCCAGGGGGACGATCTTCACCGGCCGCTCGCTCGCCCTCTGGGCCTCGATGATCGCCAGCAGCGCGCGGAGCGGCCCGGTGATTACGAGCTCCTCGTCGAGCAGGTCGATCGGAGGGATGCGGATGAGCGCGCTCTCGCCGCGTGAGACCATCTGCGGGAGGTAGCCGTCGTAGAGCGGGTCGAGTATGCGGCCGTGCCGCCCGATCTGCGACTCCTGAGAGGAGACGGAGCGCAGGAGTGAGCCGGCCTTCATCCAGCGCCTGAGGGCACAGGAGTTCGTGTACCTCGACAGGGGAAGCCCCTTTTCAAGGAAGAGGTGGTTGAAGAAAGAGTACTCGAGCTGGCCCGCGTACTTGGCGATGTAGATGACGGTGGATCCGGCGGCCGCCTCGGCCAGGCGCCTGACCTCCGTGGGGTCCACGCTGACGCGGCGGAAGAAGTGCGGGAGCAAAAGGCGCCAGGCCCGGTTCGGCGACTCGAGCATGGCCGACGGATGGGGGACCGCCTCCCTCGGCTGGCCGAACGAGCCCGGAAATACCCTCGCGAGCAGCGACCAGAAGGGGTGTATGGCCATGAGGGCCCGCTCGGTGAGCGGGCGCTCGTACTGTGTTATCGGCTGCATGAATCGCCCTCCGGGCTAGCTTCGGAAGAGCCTCTTCGTCAGTTCGGCGATCTCCGCGCCGTAGGCCGTGCATTCCTCGAGCGCCTTCTCGTCCGGCTCGCCGATCGAGACCGGGCCGAAGTGACCGATCCCGGCGTTGCCCTTGACCACCATGCCGTGGATCATGAGGGCGTCGATGAGGCTGCGGACCGTGGTCTCGTTGCCGCCGCCGAGCATGCCCGACGAGGCGAACGCGCCGCCCACCTTTCCGCTGAGCTGCCCGTGGAACCGGACGCTGTCGTCGAGGAAACGCTTCATCTCCGCGGACATGGAGCCGTAGTAGCAGGGGCTGCCGAGCACGATCGCATCGGCGCTGGCAAGGTCGTCGACCCTGGCCATGTTGACGTCGGTGAGCGTCACGCTCACCCTGGCCCCTTCGATCCCTTTGGCTATGGCCTCCGCCATCTTCATCGTGTGACCCGAGCGGGAGCTGTAGATGACCAGCGCCTTGGGCATGGTGCGCCTCCTTTCGACATAAGGCCCGATATGATGCAGGCTTTGGGGGGGCAATTCAAGCGCGAAAAGAAAGCCCGCAAATGGCGTTGAAACGGGCCAGTCGCCGTGATAGGGCTCGAGGCCTCATGGGTATCGTTATCCTTCCGAAAGAGGTCGTAGAGAAGATCGCGGCCGGCGAGGTGGTCGAGAGGCCCGCCTCGGTGGTCAAGGAGCTGTGCGAGAACTCGGCGGACGCAGGGGCCCGATCGATCTCGGTCGAGATCGACGGCGGCGGGATCGAGCGGATCCGCGTGGGGGACGACGGCTGCGGGATGGGGCCGGAGGATCTTCTGCTCTCGCTCGAGAGGCACGCCACCAGCAAGATCACCTCGGCCGACGACCTCTGGGGCATCTCGACCATGGGTTTTCGCGGCGAGGCGCTCGCCTCCATAGGTGCGGTGTCGCGGCTCGCGATCGAGTCGAGGCCGGGCGGCCCGGCGGCGGAAGAGGGCGCTCGCGTGGAGATGTCGAGCGGCTCGATCGAGGGCCCCGTCCCCGCGGGGTGCGCGCCCGGCACCGTGGTCACGGTGTTCGATCTCTTCCATAACGTCCCCGCCAGGAGAAAATTCATCCGCTCCGCAAGGGCGGAGTCCGGCCACGCGGTCGACGCGGTCATGGAGATGGCGCTCGCCTTCCCCGCGATCCGGTTCGACGTCTCGGTGGACGGGGCGCGCAGGCTGAGCCTCCCCGCATGTGCGGCGGACGTCGGCGACGAGGGCGCGCGCGCCAGGGTCGAGGCGGTTCTCGGAGAGGATTCATCGGTCCGTCTTCTGCGCGTGGCCGAGCAGGTGCCGGGGCTCGCGGTCGCGGGCTTTGTCGCGGAGCGGGGCAGGTCCAGGGGCCGCGACGTGCACCTCTTCGTGAACAGGAGGCCGGTGCGCGACCGGCTCCTCATGCACGCGCTCACAGAGGGGTTCGGGGAGAGGCTTTCGCGCGGCGCCTCGCCGGCGGCCGTGCTCTGGGTCGAGATCGATCCCGCGCGAGTGGACGTGAACGTGCACCCTGCCAAGCGGGAGGTGAAATTCGCTGAGCCCGGCGCCGTCCACTCGTTCATCTCGTCGGCCCTGAAAAAGACGCTCGGCTCGGCCGTGCAGTCGGTCTTTTCGCCTTCCGGTTCGGCCGTCAGGGGGGGCTGCCCTTCTCCCTGCGCGCCCGGCGTCGAGTCGGCCGTCATGCGCCATGAACATTCAAGGCCCTCCGCCGGGCCTGCGGTGTCCGGCGAGGCGCAGCGCTCGTTCGGCGAGTTCGGCGCGCGCATGCGGCCGCTGGGCCAGTTCGCGGCGTCGTACATCGCATGCGAGGGGGAAGGTGGTGAGCTCGTCATCATCGACCAGCACGCCGCCCACGAGAGGCTGGGCTTCGACGCGCTCGTCGCTCAGCACGCGGCGGGTCCCGTTGCCCGGCAGAGGCTTCTGATCCCCGAGCAGGTGGATCTCTCCGAGGCCGAAGCTGCGGAGATCCAAGAGCGGAGCGAGCTGCTCTCCGCCGCCGGCTTCGAGATCGAGCCGTTCGGAGGGGGCACGGTGCTGGTCAAGGCGGCGCCGGCGCTCCTCGGCGGCGCCTCGACCGCCCCTCTCGTCCGGATGATCGCGGCAGAGCTCTCGGAGCTGGGCGAGCATGTTTCCATGGAGGAGGCGCTCCGGAAGGTCTTCGCCCTCGCCGCCTGCCACAGGCAGGTGCGGGCAGGGGACTCGCTTTCGCCCGAGGAGGTCGCTTCGCTCGTGCGCGACATGGAGAGGGGAGACGTGAAGACCTGCCCGCACGGGAGGCCTGCGCTGGTCAGGATAGAGAAGGGTGAAATAGAGAAATGGTTCGGTCGAAAATGAAATGCAATTGAAATTCCAAATTCCAAGCACCAATGACCAGATAAGCACCAAATTCCAGATCACAAGCTTCAAAGATTGGGTTTGAATAATTGGAATTTTGGAAATTGGAATTCATTCGGCCATTGGGATCTGGTGCTTGGAATTTCATTTTTGGATACAGGGGATACTTTGAGGAAGATTGTCATAGTTTGTGGTCCCACCGCATCGGGGAAGACGGCGGTCGGCGTCGAGCTCGCGAGGAGGTTTCGCGGCGAGATCGTCTCGGCCGACTCGCAGCAGGTCTGGCGCGGGTTCGATATCGGCACGGCAAAACCCTCCGCATCCGAGCGCGAGGCGGTCCCTCATCACCTCATCGACTGTGCCGATCCCGGGGAGCGTTTCGACGCGGCGCGATTCGTCGAGCTCGCAGACGAGGCGATCGCCGGCATCGCGGCTCGCGGCCGGGTGCCGCTCGTGGTCGGCGGCACGGGCATGTACATCAGGATGCTGATTCACGGTTTCTGCGACGCGCCTCCCCGCGACGACGATCTTCGCGCTGAACTCGAGAAGGAGATGGCAGCCATGGGGCCGGCCGCGCTCCACGCAAGGCTCGCAGGATTCGATCCTGCCTCAGCGATCGCGATCTCGCAAAACGACCGCACGCGCATCGTGCGCGCGATCGAGATATACGAACTCACCGGCACGCGGCCCAGCGAGCTGAGGGGCGAGCACGACTTTTCCGAGAAGCGCTATGACGCGCTCGAAATCGGCCTGATGCCCGACCGCGAGGAGCTCTACCGAGGCATCGAGGCGCGCGTCGACCGGATGATCGCCGGGGGGCTTGCGGACGAGGCGCGCCGTCTGCTCGGGATGTGCGGCAGGGATGCGCAGCCCTTCGCCGCGGTCGGCTACAGGGAGATGGCCTCTCACCTGCGCGGCGAGATCGGCCTGGAGGAGGCAGCGAGGCTCATAAAGCGCAACTCCCGCCGCCTCGCCAAGCGCCAGCTCACCTGGTTCCGCGCAGACCCTGAGATCCGGTGGATGGACCCGGCGGACCCAGCCGGGATCGAACAGCTCGTCCACGCCTTCATCCACCCTCAGCCTGAGCCTCAACCTCAACCTTCAGTTTGACATGCCCCCGTTTTCGATGTACCAACTCCGGCAACTTATCGTAAATTCAACAAAATAAGGAGGTTTCAGGTGGCCACGATTCTGGATGTGATCGGACGGGAGATTCTGGATTCAAGGGGCAACCCCACCGTTGAGGTGGACGTGATGGTCGAGGGCGGGATCCTCGGCCGTGCCGCGGTGCCGTCGGGGGCCTCCACCGGCATTCACGAGGCGGTGGAGCTGCGCGACAACGACAAGAAGCGCTACCTGGGCAGGGGCGTGCTGAACGCGGTCGACAACGTGAACACGAAGATCCGCAAGGCGATAAAGGGTATGCCGGTCACGGGCCAGCAGGTCATCGACTCCACGCTCATCGAGCTGGACGGAACGCCCAACAAGGGCAAGCTCGGGGCGAACGCCATCCTCGGAGTCTCGCTCGCAGCTGCGAGGGCGGCCGCCATCTATCAGACGAGGCCGTTCTCCGATTACCTGGGCTCGCTCTTCGGGGCGCGCGCATCACAGCTCCTGCCGGTGCCCATGATGAACATTTTGAACGGCGGCGAACACGCGGACAACAACGTGGACATCCAGGAGTGGATGGTCGTCCCGGTGGGCGCCCCCAACTTCCGCGAGTGCCTGCGCATGGGGGCCGAGGTGTTCCACAACCTCAAGAAGGTGCTCAAGGGGATGGGGCTTTCGACCTCGGTCGGCGACGAGGGCGGGTTCGCGCCCAACCTCAAGTCGAACCAGGAGGCGCTCGACGTGATCATGAAGGCGATCGAGGCTGCCGGCTACAGGCCCGGCGAGGACGTTGCGCTCGCCATCGACTCCGCGGCATCCTCCTTCTACGATGACGGCGTCTACACGCTCGATGCGGAGGCCAAGCCCAAAAAGAGCGCCGAGGAGCTCATCGAGTGGTACGAGAGCATCGTCGCGAAATACCCGATCATCTCGATCGAGGACGGGCTCGCGGAGGACGACTGGGCCGGCTGGAAACTCATGAATGAGCGGCTCGGCGGCAGGGTCCAGATCGTGGGGGACGACATATTTGTCACGAACCCGGCGCGCCTCAAGCGCGGCATCGAGGAGAATATCGCCAACTCCATCCTCATCAAGCTCAACCAGATCGGCACGGTCAGCGAGACGCTCCAGTGCATAAAGGACGCGCACGCGGCGAAGTACACCACGGTGATCTCTCACCGCTCGGGCGAGACCTGCGACTGCGCGATAGCGGACCTCGCGGTGGGGGTGAACGCGGGCCAGATCAAGACCGGCTCCGCCTCACGCGCTGACCGCATATCCAAGTACAACCAGCTGCTGCGCATAGAGGAGCACCTTGGCGGCAGGGCCTCGTTCGGCGGCAGAAAGGTCTTCGCGCGGTGACGGCAAGGGCCGAGCGCATTCAGGAGCAGAGGGTGGACATACTGGCGTATGAGCCGGGGGATCTCGACGATCTCATGGAGATCGAGCTCGCGTCATTCACGCTCCCCTGGTCGCGCCGCTCCTACGAGGAGCTCTGGCCGCTGGACTCCATAGACATCTGGATAGCCAAGATGGGCGCCGAGACCGTGGGCTACTACCTCATCCAGCGGATAGGCGACGAGGCGGAGCTGCACACCTTCGCCGTGAAGCCGGACCGTCGTCGGCAGGGCATAGGCAGCATGCTCATGGAACACATGCTGGCGAAGGCCAGAGACATGGGCACGAGGTTCATCTACCTGCAGGTCCGCCCCTCCAACGCGCCGGCGCGCGCCCTGTACGACAGGCTGGGGTTCAGGCAGGTCGGCGTGAGGCGCAGATACTACCGGGACAACGACGAGGACGCGATGGTGTTGAGGCTGGAAGTCACATGAGAGAGAACATATCGAAAATTGCGCTCAACGAGACGATCGGCGGGGCCGCGGTCCGCATCCGCTTTCCCGTGGACTGGCCCTCGTTCGATCCGGGGCAGTTCGTCATGGTGGAGGTGCCCGGGCGCGAGGTGTTCCTCCGCCGGCCCTTCGGCATAGTTCGGCTTGCCGATGGTCTCGCGGAGATCTGCGTGAAGGTGGTGGGCAGGGGCACCGACGCGCTCTCGATGGCCGCGGTCGGCACCCCGATCCGCGCCACCGGCCCCTGCGGCAGGGGGTTCGCGCTTCCGGAGAAAGGCAGGACGTCGGTGCTCGTGGCGGGCGGCTACGGGATAGGCCCGCTCTTCGGCCTGTGCGAGAGGCTCATGGCTCAGGGTCGCGAAGCGGTGCTCTACTATGGCGCAGGAACCTCCTCCGATCTCCTCTGCATGGATGATCTGAAGAGGATCGGTGCGCGCACGGTGGTCACGACCGAGGACGGCTCCCTGGGGGAGCGGGGGCTGATCGTGGGACCCCTCGAGCGCGACCTCGGCCGCATTTCACGCCCCGCCATCTACGCATGCGGTCCTCACGGCATGCTCAAGGCGGTGGCTGCGATCGGAAGTGCCTCCGGCGTGCCCACGCAGGTCTCCATGGACTCGTACATGGCCTGCGGCATCGGCGTGTGCATGGGCTGCGTTTGCAAGGATGCGAAGGGGGACTTCGTGCGCGTGTGCCGCGAGGGCCCTGTGTTCGATGCAAAGGATTTGAAATGGAATCAGGAGGGTGTCAGGGCGACATAATAGTTATGCAGCTATCGGTCCAGATAGGCAAGCTCGAGCTCAAGAACCCGGTGATCGCGGCCTCGGGGACCTTCGGCTACGGCGAGGAGTTCGCGGAGTCGTTCTACGAAATAGCGAAGCTGGGCGCAGTCGTCACAAAGGGGATCTCTCTCGAGCCGCGCGCCGGCAACGAGATGCCCCGCGTGATCGAGACCGCCGCCGGCATGATAAACGCGATCGGGCTGGCGAACGTGGGGCTCCATGCGTTCGTCTCGGAGAAGCTCCCGTTTCTCGTGAAGCAGAGGGCGGTCGTGATCGCCAACATCCTCGGCTCCACGGTCGAGGAGTACGCGAAGGTGGCGGAGGGGCTCGCCCCCCACGAGGGCGTTGCGGCGATCGAACTCAACATCTCCTGCCCCAACGTGAGCTGCGGCGGGATCGCGTTCGGCATCGATCCAAAGGCTGCGGCGGGCGTGACGGGGGCGGTGCGAAAGGCGTTCCCGCGCACGCTGATCGTGAAGCTCAGCCCCCAGGCCGCATCGATCCCGGAGATGGCGCGCGCGGTCGAGTCGGCCGGCGCCGACGCGATCTCCCTCATCAATACGATCCCGGCGATGGCGATAGACGCCAAGGCGCGCAGGCCCGTGCTCGCGAACGTCACGGGGGGCTTATCGGGGCCGGCCGTCAAGCCGATCGCACTCCGCATGGTACATGAGGCGGCGTGCGCGGTGAAGATCCCGGTCGTCGGGATCGGCGGCATAATGACCGCCGAGGACGCGATCGAGTTCATGCTCGCCGGCGCCACCGCCGTGCAGGTGGGGACCGCGAACTTCGTTGCCCCCATGGCCGCGGTCGAGATCGTCGGGGGGATCGAGAAGTGGTGCCGCGACGAAAAGGTCGCGAGGGTGTCGGATCTCGTGGGTGCACTTGAACTACCGTAACTGGCCACTCGTAACTGGAGCGGTCACGCCAGTCACCAGTCACCAGTCACTAGTCACGGAATGCAGACACACAAACTCATTGCAGACAAGGCTGATGCCGGCGCGCGGCTCGACGCCTTTGTCGCGGCGCACGTGCCCGGCCTCACCCGCTCCCAGGCCAAGCGCCTGATCGACGAGGGGCTGGTCGAGGTGGGCGGCAATGCGGCCAAGCCGTCGCACGAGGTGAGGGAGGGCGAGGAGATCGAGGTGAGTGTGCCGTCGCCCGTTGAGCCCTCGGCGATTCCGCAGGATATCCCGCTGGATATCATCTTCGAAGACGCGGACATCATAGTGGTCAACAAGCCGGCAGGGCTCGTCGTGCATCCTGCAGCAGGACACCCCGACGGCACGCTCGTGAACGCTCTTCTTGCGCACTGCAGCGACCTCTCGGGAGTGGGCGGTGAGCTCAAGGCCGGCATCGTGCACCGCCTCGACGTGGGGACCAGCGGCGCGATCGTCGCGGCCAAGAACGACGCCGCGCATGTGGCTCTCCAGAAGCAGTTCCAGGCGCGGACCGTGGAGAAGATCTACTGCGCGCTGGCGCTCGGCGCGATGAACGGGGACAGGGGCTCCTTCGACTCAGCGCTGGGGAGACATCGCACCGAGCGCAAGCGGATATCGTCGCACACGCGAAAGGGCAGGGAGGCGCTGACCGAATGGCGCGCCATGGAGCGCTTCGGCACGCAGCTCACCTGGGTGGAGATAAACCTGAAGACCGGCCGCACGCACCAGATACGCGCGCATTTTGCCGAGGCCGGGCACGCGCTCGTGGGCGATCCGCTCTACGGCGGGGAGCGGAAGTTGATGAGGATAATTGATGCAAAGGCGCGCGGGCTTGTGGCGGCGCTCGATAGGCCGGCGCTGCACTCCTGGAAGCTTGCGATCGACCACCCGCGAACCGGCGAGCGGATGCAGTTCGTCGCCCCGCTGCCTCGAGATATAAAAGAGTTGTTGGAAAATTTGAGAAAACTGTATTGCTAGTCGGCAGACGGGACGATTCGTGGCGCTCTTCTCGCTACGCTCGTCGCCTCAGGCGCCGGCTCCTCGCTGGGCCACGTCGGCCGGAATATAACAGGCTACGGCACCCGGCCTCCGTGAGCCCCGCTGCGAAGATCGCCACGAATCGTCCCGTCAAAACGATACTAATTATTATGGTTAATGTCATTAAATCGAAACTTTTGGCTGCTCTTTCAGGTGTCGAGCACGGCTTCGGCGTGGGGCCGTGCGAGATAGGCGACATGGTGGGCCCCAAGATGCGCGTCTTTCGCACGGATCAGATCCACGGCAAGCGCGTGGTGCGCCTGGAAGAGGTGAAAGACGACGGAGTTATCGAGGCCGATGCGTTTATCACGAACCGGCCCGGCGTCGTGTGCCACGTCCGCACAGCCGACTGCGTGCCGATACTCATAGCTGACCCGAAGAAAAATGCGATCGCGGCTGTGCACGCCGGGTGGCGGGGGACTGCGCTGGATGTTGCGGGCGAGTCGATCCGCGGGATGAATCGAGCCTACGGCACCGATCCGGCCGACTGCGTTGCTGCGATAGGTCCCTGCATATGCGGCCCCTGTTACGAAGTGGGCAGAGAGGTTG
>JAFGMW010000057.1 GCA_016927275.1 Pseudomonadota bacterium | reverse complement strand
GCGGAGATAGAGATAAAGTATGCCGGGTACATAGAGGCGGAGGCGGAGCTGGTGAAGAGGCTCGCAAGCGTCGAGGAGGCCACGATCCCGGAGGGTTTCGATTACGACAATGTGGCCGGCCTTTCGACCGAGGTGAGGCAGAAGCTCAAGGCCGCAAGGCCCATGAACCTCGGCCAGGCGTCGAGGGTCCCTGGCGTGACGCCGGCGGCGGTCTCCATAATGATGATAGCGCTCAGGCAGCGGCGGCGCTATAATGGGCGCGGGAGGTCAGCATGAAAAAATATTTTCCAAGGCTCTTCGTGCTGTTCGCCGGCGCCTTTCTCTGGTGGTCGATCGGCTGCTCCGGCAGCGCAACGGCCCCGACCCTCGAAGGCAACCTGCTGGACTACCAGGAGCTGGAGCTGGTGAACTTCAGCGTGTCCGGCGAGGCGGTCTGCGCGGCATGCTCAGCTGGCGACTTCGTCGGGCTGCAGCTCGACCTGTATCTCAAGGCCGATCCGACCCGCGACCTGGCGGTCGAGATGTTCGACGGTCTCGGGCATTTCAAGATTTCGAATCTCCGAACCTACAAGGACGCCACGGTCGTGGCGCAGGGCAGGCTCTACTGGAACGACTCCGTGGACACGCCGCCGCTGATCGCGAGGGCGGAGTTCAAGACGCCCGGCTCCGACGGCGAGACCGTGACGTTTACGCTGGAGTTCTCAGCCGCTCAGTCAGATTGATCGGGGGCTGAGACAGCCTCTGCTTCCTTGTGCCTCTTCCGATTCGGCTGCACGAAGAACGAGACCCCGGCGTTGATCGCAAGGTCGGCGTTGAATGCGTCCCCTCCGGGCTTGGGAGTGGGGTGCATGTAGCTGTTCACGTCGAAGCGCACAGCCATCCAGCGCATGGGCATGTAGACCTTTATCCCTCCGCCTATCATTATCATATATTCCCAGAGCCTGTTTATCTGGATGGAGCCTCCGCCGAGCGTGAGATAGAGATCGCAGTCTATGATCGAATTGCCGCTCTTGAACGCCGCCGTGTTGGCCACGGTCATGGCGCCAAAAATTGTATGGGACTGATCGGTGACGAGGCCCCTGCCGAAGTCGCCTGAGCGGTCGTACCTTATCGGGTTGTATTGGTATTCGACGCCGAAACCGAATGTCTTATTGATATTGAAGTAATAGCGTGCCCCGACGTCCCAGTTGTTGTACCACTCGTCGCCCAGGTAATCGCCGCCGAAGATGCCGAACTCGCTCTGGTGCTTGCGCCAGTCGTAGGCCTCATCGTTGAACTTGATGAGGTGCTCCTCCAGCGCGACTTCGTCTGCGCTCTTGGGGGTCGTCTCTTGTCCGGAGGACTTCTCCGAAGTCGCCATGCGCTCGCCCTTGAGCTGCATGTACTTGTTGGAGGCGCGGGCTGCGCCGGAGAAGAGGAGCGAAGATGAGACCAGCGCCGCCGTCAGCAAGATTGCGATTTTGGATGTCCTGTCCATCGATCTCCCCCCGGGGACCGCGGCCGATCAGAGCGACTGCATGTCCCCCTTCGTCTCCCTGCCGGCCCTGGCGCTCGCCGCGGCGAGGTCCTTTGTGACCTTCCAGGCGCTGCCCGGGAAGCTGTGGCAGTCGGCCACCACCGCCTCGAACGCGGCAAGGAAGCGCTCCACATGCGCCTCGTTTATGCACAGCGGAGGCAGGAGCTTGATGACATCCAGACCGTGGCCGGCGACCTGCGTGAGGATGCGGTGATCCTTCATCATGGGCACGGTGATCATCTGCGGGAAGAGGCTGCGGTTGAGGGCGTGCACCATCTTCCACCCTGCGCGGAGCTTAAGCGATTTCGGCTCGCCGAACTCTATGCCGATCATGAGCCCCAGGCCGCGGACCTCCCTGATCATCTCGTACCTGGGCTGCATCGCTCGAACGCCGTCCATGATCATGGCCCCCATTCGGGAGGCGTTTTCCACGACTCCCTCATCCTCGATGGCGTCGAGCGTCGCGAGCCCTGCCGCGGTCGCGAGTATGTTGCGGCCGAAGGTGTTGGAGTGGACCACGCAGTGCTCCATGTCGGTGAAGACCTTGTCGTAGATCCAGCGGCGGTAGCAGATGGCGCCGCAGGGGATGAACCCCCCTGAAAGCGCCTTCGCCACGGTCACGATGTCCGGAGAGAGGCCCCAGTGCTGGTGGGCGAACATCCTGCCCGTGCGTCCGAAGCCGGTCTGCACCTCGTCGCAGATGACTATGACCTTGTTCCTCCTGCAGAGCGCCTCGGCCTCCGCGTAGAAGGCGGGCTCCGCTGTGAACACGCCCTTGCCCTGCACCGGCTCGAATATGAAGGCGGCCACGTCGCCCTTTTTGATCTCCCGCTCCAGCGCGTCGAGGTCGCCCATCGGGATCTTCGTGGCGCCGGGCAAAAGGTCGCCGAACCCCCTCTTGAACTCCTCTCCGCCGTTGACCGAGAGCGACCCGTTGGTGAGGCCGTGGAAGGCATGGTCCCAGTAAATGATGCGGCTGCGGCCGGTCGCCTTGCGCACGAACTTGATCGCACCCTCGTTGGACTCGGTGCCGGAGTTTGTGAAGAAGACCGTGTCCACGCCCGCGGGCATGTAGGAGAGCAGCCTCTCGGCTAGGAGCCCCCCTGCCAGCGGCGCGTCCATCTGGACCATGTTGGGGTATTCGAGGTCGAGCGCGTCCCTGATCGCCTTTATGACCTTGGGGTGGTTGCGGCCGAGCGCGAAGACCCCGTAGCCCGCGAGCAGGTCCAGGTATTCGTTTCCCTCGGAGTCGAAGAGGATCGGCCCCTCGGCGCGCACGTACTTGCGGTCAAAGCCTATGGTGCGGAGCACGCGCACGAGCTGCGGGTTGATGTATTTGGCGTAGAGCTCGTGGCCGCGGCCCGCGTGCGATTCAAGCAGAGTCTTGAGATCAGTGCCCATAGAGATCCCCTCGCTGTCGGACAAAACCCTAAGAGTTTCGCTTCTCTAGCAGAAAGCGGCTGCACAGGCAAATCTTAAGTCGCTGAAAAAATACGAATGTCCGCAACACCGCCTTTTTTCAGCCGATAATAAGGGTAGAGGGCAGGAAAGCGACAGGACGGAAAACAATAAACAGCAGTATAATTAATTACTTAGGAGGGGTTATGGCGAAGGCGAAAGGGCTGGACGGGATAAAACCGATCACGGACCTGACGATAGGCAAGTGCCGGTTCGAGGTTGAAGGCGACCTTTATGTGCCGGATAGAGTCATGAAGACCTGTCCTGCAGGCATGCAAGAGACCCCTGCCGTCTACGAGTACAAGGCGCTCATAGAGGAGCAGGAGAAGCTCATCAAATTCTTCAAGGACAACAGGGATGCGCTGGCCGGCTCCATCTCCCCGAAGCTCTTCGAGGCGATCACCGCGGATGCCCCTGCCGACATCTTGAAAAATAAAACAAAGAGGGAGCCGCTGACACTTCTCGCAGAATATTATCTCAGCATCTACTCATCTGACAAGTCGCCGAAAAAAGGGGTCGCACACCATGATGTCGAGTACAAGATTCACTTCAGCAGCCACCCGGGATTCCGCGGCCACGAAGTCGAGTTCACGGACAAAGGGGGCGACGGCGTGTTCGACTCGATCAGGGTCTATAACATGCGGCAGGAGGAGATCAGCCTCGACGGCGAGCAGTTCCATCCGCTCATCGTGGGCCTGGT
>JAFGMW010000056.1 GCA_016927275.1 Pseudomonadota bacterium | reverse complement strand
TCGAGCTCCTCGATGTCGAAGCGCTGCGGCAGGTCCGATTTGTTCACCACGAAGATCGCCTTCCTGCCGGACGCCCGCGCGATAACCTCGCGGTCCTCTCCGGAGAACTCGCGCGACCCGTCGAAGACGAGCAGGGCGATGTCGGCCGACGCTATCTCCGCGAGCGACCTCCCCACGCCGAGCGACTCGACCTCGCAGCCCGCAGCCCGCAGCCCGGCGGTGTCGCAGAAGGTGTAGCGCACCCCGCCGATCGAGGCGTCGCCCTCCACAACGTCGCGCGTGGTGCCGGGCTCGCGGTGCACGAGCGCGCGGTCGCGGCCCACGATCCTGTTGAGCAGGCTGGACTTGCCCGCGTTGGGCCTGCCGGCGATGGCGACCCTCACGCCCTCCTTCATCATGCGCCCGCAGCCGAAGGTGGAGGAGAGCCTCTCGCACAAGTCCCGCGCGGCGGAGATTCCCCAGGCGATCGCGCTGCAGCCGTCGATCCCCTCGTCGGGAAAATCGATCGAGGCCTCCACCTGCGCCCTGATCCCGGCGACGCGGCCCGCTATCTCCCTGATCTCGCGCGAGAGCCTGCCGTCGAGCTGCATGGCCGCGACCCTGGCCGCGCGGTCGCCCTGCGCTGCGATCAGGTCCGCCACCGCCTCGGCCTGGGCGAGGTCCATCTTGCCGGCCAGGAACGCGCGCCTGGTGAACTCGCCCGGGCCCGCCACCCTGGCCCCTGCGGCCACGCACGCCGCCACGATACCGGAGAGCACGGGCTGCGAGCCGTGGCAGGAGATCTCGACCACGTCGTCGCCGGTGTATGTGCGCGGAGCGGGCATCTTGACTGCAAGGACCCTGTCGATAAAGCCGGGACCTGGGACCTGGAACCTGGGACCCGGAAGATTCAAAACGGGTCCCCGGTCACTGGTCCCCGGTTCCGAAACGATCCTGCCCAGATACAGCTTCCGAGGCTCGAATTTCGAGGGGCGGACGCGGCCGCGCCATATCCTCTCGAGGATTGAAAAGGCCGCGGGGCCGCTCACGCGCACCACTCCTACCCCCCCGGCTCCCGGCGGGGTCGCGATCGCAGCGATTGTTTCCCCTGACGCAAAGTCGCTCACCGCCGGAGCCTTAGCCCCCGAGGGCCGCGCCTGTCAACCCTTCGGCGCATCTTTGGGTTAAATGATTTGCCACAGCCCCAAAGCTCTGTTAAGCCTCGCGGAACTCATCGATTTCAAGGAGTTGGGATGCTGGAGAGGATGGCCCGCACATACGCGAATCTCTCGGTGAAGCTCTTCATCCCGGCGGCCCTCTGCCTGGCGGCGCTGACATACTTCTCCGTGCCGAAGGCGGTCTCGCTCTTCAAGAACATAAAGACCGACTTCGCGACGCTCTTGCCCGACGACTACGCCTCCGTGGTGCGCTACAACGACGTGACCGACATCTTCGGCCAGCTCAAGAACCTCACCCTCATCATCGAGACGAAGGAGCCCGAGAAGCTCCAGGCCGCGATACCGAAGCTGGCCGGGTTTCTCGCAGCCGACCCCTCCATCGAAGAGGTGGACTGGCGCAAGCGCGGCTACGACTTCTTCGACGAGCACAAGCTCTTCTTCCCCTCGGTGGAGGACCTGCACGATCTGCGCGACAGGATCGACCGCAGGATACAGCGCGAGAAGCTGGGCGGCCTGTACATCTCCTTCGAGGACGACGAGGACGACAAGAAGGACACGTTCGGCGACCTCAAGGACAAGTACGAGGAGACGTACTCCGGCAAGATAACGAGCGAGTTCTACACCGACGACTCCGAGACCGTGTACCTCGTCAACATCTTCCCCAGGGGCGAGAAGCTCGACGTGGCCTACTTCAAGAAATTCGCGGCGCGGATAAAGGGGCGGATCGCCGAGTTCGACCTCGGCGCGCACGATCCGACCGCCCGCGTCCACTACACGGGCGGAGTCATCACAAGCGTCCACGAGTACGACTCGCTGACACGGGACCTCAAGGTGGCGGGGGCCGTGGCCGGCATCGCGATGCTCTCGCTGGTCATCCTGTACTTCAGGAAGCTCAGGGCCTCTCTCTTCGTCTTTCTGCCCCTCGGCTGCGGGCTGGTCTGGAACTTCGCGATCGCCTGGCACATGATAGGCCACCTCAACATGACAACCGCGTTTCTCTTCTCGATCATCTCAGGCCTCGGCATAGACTTCGGCATACTGCTCAACTCCAGGTACTACGAGGAGCGCGCGAGGGGCGCGGGGCTGGTCGAGGCGCTCTCGGCCATGCTCCTGCACACCGGCCGGTCGTCGTTCACGGCCGGTGCCACGACCGCGGCGGCGTTCCTCGTGCTGATAATCAACGACTTCAAGGGGTTCACCGAGTTCGGGCTCATCGCAGGGCTGGGCGTCATGGTGATACTGGCCGCCTATATCCTCATGCTGCCGTGCATGCGCGCGATCGAGGATGCGATCCCCTGGATCCGCAGCGTGAGATTTGAGACCGCGGACCTCAGGCTCGAGAGGCTCCTCGCCCTGCCCGGGCCGAAGATGCTGAAGGTCCTCGCGGCGTCGCTCGTCGTGTCTGCCCTGCTCGCGGCTGTCTTTCTGCGGTTCAATTTCAACTTCGCGCACATACGCGCGCCCAACCGGGCCCTCGAGCTGGCGCAGGAGCTGGAGCACAGGATCAACCCGCAGAGGGCGGTGCCCTCCGTGATACTCGTGCACTCCGAAAAGGACGCGAGGGCGGCCAAGCGCGCGGTCGAGAGGGTGCGGGACGAAAACCCGGGCACCCTCATAAGCAGCACGCGCAGCGTCTACAGCCTGGTGCCGGAGGAGCAGGAAAAGAAACTGCCGATCATGGCGGAGATCAAAAAACTGCTGGACGACGAAACGATCGAAAAGCTCGTCAAGGGCGAGGACAAGGAGAAGATAGAGGGGCTGAAGAGGTCGACCGGCGCCAGGCCGTTCACCATGAAGGACGTGCCCTCCAGCATCAAGGACTTCTTCGTGGACAAAAAGACCGGCGAGGAGAACCAGCTCGTCTACATATTCCTCAATCCCGAGGTCGACCTCAAGGACGGCAGGCTCGCAATGAGGCTCGCCGACGACATCCGCGAGATCAGGGCCGACGACGGCAAGGCCTACCACGCGGTCTCGAGCTCGGTCATCTTCGCGGACGTGCTCACCGTGATGCTCCGGGACTCGCCCAAGGCCGTCGCGCTCTCGTTCGTCGCGGTATTTCTGCTCCTCATGCTGGACTTTAGGCGCGCCAGGTTCACGCTCGTGGCCATGGTCCCCCTGTTGTGCGGGATAGCGCTGATGCTGGGGATCATGTCGGCGACAGGGATGGATTTCAACTTCTTCAACATGATCGTGCTGCCGATCATACTCGGCATGGGCATCGACTGCGGGGTGCACATGTTCCACCGCTTCCAGGAGGAGGGTTATCAAAACCTCCCCCGCGTGATGGCCACCACCGGCGGCTCCATCGTCATGACCACCCTCACCACCGTGGCCGGATTCTCAGGGATGATCTTCGCCCATCACAAGGGGCTCAGATCGATAGGCATGGCAGCCTCGGTGGGCCTCATTTCGATCCTCATTGTTAACTTATTGTTTTTCCCCGCAATTCTAACGAAGCTCTGGCCCGGGGCAGGGATCGGCAAAGGTGCCCAGACCGCCAAAAAAGATTGAAAAATCATGCCATTTAAGGATTGACGGCAAGGGGCAAAATCGTATACTCCGCCACCCTGTTGATCGACAAAATAACCAGATAAAATCATTTCTTAGGAGGAATCATGACGATTCGCATCGGCATCAACGGTTTCGGACGCATCGGTCGCTTCGCGCTCAGGGAGATCGCCAGGGGCAAGGGCATGAAGTGCGTGGGCGTCAACGACATCGTGGCCCCCGACGTGATGGCCCACCTGTTCAAATACGACTCTGCACACGGCCGCTTCGAGGGCGAGGTCTCAAGCAGCGAAAAATCGCTCAGGGTCAACGGCAGCGACATCCCGGTCACCTGTGAGAAAGACCCCGCAGCCCTCCCGTGGAAATCGATGGAGTGCGACATCGTGCTCGAGTGCACCGGCAAGTTCGTGACCCGCGAAGGGGCGGGTGCGCACCTGGCGGCCGGGGCGAAGCGCGTGATCATCTCCGCGCCGGCGAAGGAGAAGGACACCCCGACCTTCGTCTACGGCGTGAACCACGAGACCTACGACGCGGCGAAGGACGCCATCGTATCGGCGGCCAGCTGCACGACCAACTGCCTGGCCCCGGTGGCCAAGGTCCTGCAGGACAATTACGGCATCGAGCGCGGCTTCATGACCACCATCCACGCCTACACCAACGACCAGAAGCTGGTCGACTCGCCGCACAAGGATCTGCGCCGCGCGCGCGCCGCCGCGGTCTCCCAGATACCGACCACCACGGGCGCCGCCAAGGCGGTCGGCCTCGTGCTGCCGGCGCTCGCCGGCAAGCTCGACGGGATCGCGGTCCGCGTGCCGACAGTCAACGTGTCGCTGGTCGACCTCGTGGCGTCGCTCAGCAGGCAGGCGACCGCCGACGAGATCAACGCGGCCATGAAGAGGGCGGCCGACGGCGAGCTCAAGGGCATACTCAACTACGTCACCGACCCGTGCGTCTCCGTCGACTTCATGGGCGACAAGAACGCCTCCAACCTCGACGCCGGCTACACCAAGGTCATCGGCAACATGGTGAAGGTCCTCTCCTGGTACGACAACGAGATGGGCTTCACGCACCAGATGCTCAGGCTCGCGGAGTACATGGGCAAAAAGCTGTAAGGGGAAAGGGCCTTCATGACGATCAGATACATCGACGAGCTG
>JAFGMW010000055.1 GCA_016927275.1 Pseudomonadota bacterium | reverse complement strand
TCGTCGGTGTTGAACGTGTAGTTCTCGAAGTCCTTCTTGAGGGCGTCGTTCGCGCACTCGACGCTGCCCTTCACGCACCGGCCGCCCTTGAGCGTGTATTTGAGGGGCGTGGCCTTGAGGTCGCCGTATTTGCCCGTGAAATAGTCGCCGAGGCAGCCGTCTATCACCATCGTGCCCGCTGCGTCCGCCGGCGAAGAGAACACCTCGCCGTCCGGGAGGTTGGACCAGTGGCCGGGCTTTATGTCGCCGTCGCAGATGATCCACTTGAGTTTTCCGTCGAACTCGAAGGTGGCGTCGGTGCCGGCCGGGGTCTTCACCCAGATCTTCTTCGCCCGATTCACGATGTCGTACACCTTCTTCGACAGCTCCTGGATCTTCGCGTAGTCGGCCGACATCCCCTGGCTCATCATCTGCTCGGTGAAGTTGGGCATGTGGCCGTGGCGCACCTTGAACTCCTCCGTGATCTTGAGCATGGGGATGCGGAAGGTGGCCAGCTCGCCCTGCTTCCCCTGGGCCATGTAGAAGCTCGCCTGCGCCTTCTTCAGCACCTCGCCGACCTCCGACGGGAACGCGAGCGGGCGCGAGCCGTCCTCGGACCTCGCCCCGAAATCCTCCATCACGAACTTCTTCACGTTGCCGCCCGCCTTTTTCGCCTGATCGACCAGCGCGTCGGCCAGCCTCTCGGTAGCGCGGTCGGTGATCACGACGACGTTCTCGCCGCTTCTCACCTTCACGCAGTTGACCACCGCCTGCTTCGCTCCGAACTCTATCGGGTCCATGGCCTCTCCTTTCGTGAAAAGCCCCGGCAGCATCCCTCAGGCCGCCGGGGCAATCCTAAATTCGTCCATCCCGCTCAAGCCTCTTTCTTCGCCCGCTTCGAATCCACGTACACGTAGACGCACAGGGCGGCGAGCATCGCAAGCCCCAGCCAGTTCCCGAACGCGCCATCGTTCGCGAGGTCGGGCAGGATCGTTACGCCGGTCTCCGACTCGATGTACTTCAGCACCGCGCCGAGCACGCCCATGAGGGCGCCGCCCGCTATGAATCCGGATGCGATCAGCGTCCCGCGCTCGCGGCGGGCCCTTCCGAGCGCCTCGTCCTTGCCGGCGCTCCTCTGCACGTAGTGGGCGACCAGGGCGCCGACGAGTATCGGGGTGTTGAGCGAAAGGGGTATGTACATGCCGAGCGCGAACGCCAGCGGCGCGATCCCCAGCATCTCCATGAGGACGGCGATCACCGCGCCCACGCCATAGAGGAGCCACGGCGCGCTCTTGGCTGCCATGATGCCCTTGATCACCGCCGCCATCGCGTTGGCCTGCGGGGCCGGCAGCGGCTTCGGATGCTCGATCGTCGGCACGAAGCCGTAGACCTTGTTGAGCATGACGATCACGCCGGCGACCGTGGCCGCGGCGAAGACCGTCCCGAGTATCTTGCACCACTGCTGGCGCGACGGGGTGGAGCCGATCCAGTAGCCGACCTTGAGGTCGGTGATGAGCCCGCCTGACATCGCCAGGGCCGTGCAGACCATGCCGCCGATCACCAGCGCGGCCATCATGCCCTTCGGCCCCGAGAGGCCGACCGCGACCAGTATGAGGCACGAGAGGATCAGCGTTATCAGCGTCATTCCGGAGACAGGGTTGATTCCCACTATCGCGATCGCGCGGGCGGCCACCGTCGTGAAGAGGAACGAGATCACGAAGACCACCGCTATCGCTATGAGGCTGATCTTGAGCGGCGAGACCTGGCCCACCAGCACCGAGTACCTGAAGAACACGAAGCTCACGACTACGACGAGCAGCATGCCCACGATGACCGCGGCCATGGGGATGTCGCGCTGGGTGCGCTCCACCCCGGTCTCGCCCTCGTGCCTTTTGCGCGAAGCGAATATCTCCCTGAACCCCTTGGTGAACGCCTGAAGGATGATGGGGCTCGCCTTGACGATTCCGATGAGGCCGGCGGCGAATATCGCCCCGATGCCGATGTAGCGAACATAGGTCGAGAATATCTGGTGCGCGCTCATCGAGGCGATCAGGGTGTCGGGGTCTGCGGGCGGCATCGCGACCTGCATGAATCCGCCCAGGTAGTTGACCATCGGGATCATGACGAACCACGAGAGGAACGACCCGCACGCGATGATCATCGCGTAGCGTAGCCCCACGATGTATCCCAGCCCCAGAACCGCGGCGCCGGTGTTGATCGACATGACCGCCTTGACCTTGTCGGTCAGCGGCGCGAAGAGCTGGACCATGCCCGTCGTGAACTCCTCGGCCCAGCCTCGCATGGCTATCGAGACGAAGTCGTAGATCCCTCCGATGATCGCGGCGACCGCCAGCACCTTGGCCTGCCTGCCGCCCTTGGCTCCGGCGACCAGGACCTCGGTCGTGGCGGTGGCCTCCGGGAACGGGAGCTTGCCGTGCATGTCGGAGACGAAGTAGCGGCGCAGCGGCACGAGGAACAGGACGCCGAGGACTCCGCCCAGGGTCGCGGCCATGAAGAGCTGGAAGAGGTCGACGTGCGCGTCGAGCCCGAGGATGTAGAGGGCGGGCAGGGTGAAGATGGCGCCGGCCACGATCAGCCCGGAAGCCGCGCCGATCGACTGGATGACGACGTTCTCCAGTATGGTGGACCTGCGGCGGAAGAGGGTGCCGAGCCCCACCGCCAGTATCGCGATCGGGATCGCGGCCTCGAAGACCTGCGCGATCTTGAGGCCGAGGAACGCGGCGGCCCCGGAGAACAGGATCGCCATGATGATCCCCGTGAACACCGACCTGAAGGTTATCTCTTTGACCGAAGAATCTGCCGGCACGATCGGGGTGTAGGCCTCGCCTTTCTTGAGCTCCGTATAGGCGTTGTCCGGAAGGCCGGACTTCCCGTGGTGTTCCATTTTTCCTCCCCTATGAAAGTTGAATATGGCTAATGAATATGGCCAGTTTTGTCAACAAAGGCCGTGACTCGTGACTCGTAACTCGTGACTCGTGGTTCGTTATCTGCTATCCACACTGCATGCTTTTGGGGATAGAGGCGCTCATCAAGGACAGGCCGGAGCTGATCGAGGGCAAGAGGGCGGGGCTGCTCGCGCACGCGGCGAGCGTGGATGCGGCCGGCCGTCATACCCTGGACCGGCTCGCTAACGACGGCGGGGCGACGATCGCCGCGCTCTTCGGACCGGAGCACGGCTTCGCCACAAAGGCGGAGGACATGGAGGCGGTCGAGAGCCATGCCTATGCGGCGAGCAACGTGCCGGTCCACAGCCTCTACGGCAAGGACCTCGACTCGCTCAAGCCCACGCCCGAAATGCTGAAGGGGATAGACGCGCTCATCGTTGACCTTCAGGACATAGGCAGCCGCTACTATACATATATATGGACCACGGCGCTGTGCATGGAGGCATGCGCTGAGGCGAAAAAGCCGATCGTCGTGTGCGACAGGCCGAATCCCATCGGCGGGGAGCTGGTGGAGGGGCCAGGTATTGATGAAGGATATCAGTCCTTTGTAGGTCTCTTCCCCATACCGGTCCGCCACGGAATGACCATCGGCGAGATCGTTCAGCTCATGAACGATCAGGGGGGCATGGGCTGCGATCTTTCTGTCGTGCCGATGCAGGGCTGGCGACGCGATATGAGATGGGCGGAAGCGGGCCTCCCCTGGGTCAACCCATCCCCCAACATGCGCTCATACACCGCCGCGCTCCTCTATCCGGGCATGTGCCTCGTCGAGGCGACGAACATCTCCGAGGGCCGCGGCACCGACACGCCGTTCGAGGTGGCGGGCGCCCCGTACATGGACACGGACGAGCTGATGGAGGCGTTCAACGCGCTCTCGCTGCCGGGCGTGAGCGCAGCGCCCACCTCGTTCATCCCCACGAGGCAGAAGTGGGCGAACAGGCTCTGCCACGGGGTGCGCTTCGTGGTGTCGGACGAAAAGGGGTTCAGGCCGTATCTCGCCGGGCTCGCATTCATCTGGCTGTGCCACCGCCTCTACAGAGGCAAAGGCTTCGAATGGAGGAACGATCCCTACGAATTCGTGACGAACCGGCCCGCGATCGATCTGCTCACCGGCTCCTCCGCGTTCCGCGAGGCGATCGACGGGCTCAGCCTCGACACGATCGAGGTGCTGGCAAAGACCCCTTACGAACTGATCGAGATGCGCAGATCGGCGCTCCTCTACTGAAGACATGAAAAGCTCCGCGGCCTTCCCCTCATACATCGGCCTCATGAAGAGCGGCGAGCTGGCGCGCAGGGCGGGCCGCGCCTGGGCAGCCATGCGCTCCTGCCGCCTCTGCCCGCGCGACTGCGGTGCGGACCGCATCGCAGGAGAGCTCGGCTATTGCCGAATCGGCAAGAGGGCGGGGGTGGCGAGCGCGAACCTCCACCACGGCGAGGAGCCGCCCATATCGGGCACGCGCGGATCAGGCACGATCTTCTTCACAGGGTGCAACATGAGCTGCCGCTTCTGCCAGAACTGGCCGATCAGCCACCTGAGACACGGCGAGACGGTGACGGCGGCAAGGCTCGGCCGGATGATGCTGGGCCTGCAGAGGATGGGCGCGCACAACATAAACCTCGTCACCCCTTCGCACGTCGTGCCGCAGTTTCTCGCGGGGCTCGCGGTAGCGGCGAAGGAGGGGCTCTCGCTGCCGATCGTCTACAACTCGAACGGCTACGAGGGCATGGATGCGCTCGCGCTCCTGGATGGCGTGATCGACATCTACATGCCGGACATGAAGTACTCGACGCGCGAGTCGGCGGGGCGCTGCTCGCTGGCAGCAGATTACTGGGAGCACGCCCGGCCCGCAGTCAAGGAGATGTACCGACAGGTGGGCGCGCTCAGGATGGACGGAGACGGCATCGGCGTGCGCGGCCTTTTGATCCGGCATCTCGTGTTGCCGGGCGGCCTCGCGGGATCGGAGAAGGTCTTCGAGTTCATAGCGAAGGAGCTCTCGACCGACGTGCCGGTCAACCTCATGAGCCAGTACTTTCCCGCGCACGACGCGGTGGAGGACCCGCTGCTGGGGAGAAGGATCACCCGCGACGAGTTCAAGGAGGCCGAGGCGGCACTTCTTCGCCACGGCCTCACAGAGGGGTGGATTCAGAGGATCGAGGACTAAAACTCCATAAATGGATAGATATACGACCAATCAATTTCGGACTGACTCTCATCCTCG
>JAFGMW010000054.1 GCA_016927275.1 Pseudomonadota bacterium | reverse complement strand
GCGCGATGAATGAAGACGTGACAAAGCTGGGTTTCAAGTGCGGGGTGGAGATCCACCAGCAGCTCCTCACCGACAAGAAGCTATTCTGCCGCTGCCCGGCGGGGCTGTACTCGAAGGAGCACCATGCAGAGGTCCTGCGCCACATGCGCCCCACGCTCTCGGAGATGGGGGTGTACGACGGGTGCGCGCTCATGGAGTTCAAGACCAAGAAGGAGATCGTCTACCTGCTCAACAAACAGTCGGTCTGCACCTACGAGATGGACGACACCCCTCCGTTCCCCATAAACAGCCAGGCGCTCGACATAGCCATCGAGTTGGCACTCCTGTGCGGCTGCTCGGTGGTCGACGAGTTCCACATAGCGCGGAAGCAGTACCTGGACGGATCGATCCCTACCGGATTCCAGCGCACCGGCATCGTGGGCATCAACGGCGGGATGCCGTTCGAGGGGAAGCGCATCGGCATCTCCCACTTCTCCATCGAGGAGGACTCGTGCCGCGAGGTGAAGGACGAGCGCCACTTCATCCACTTCCGCACCGACCGGCTCGGCATGCCGCTGATCGAGGTGGTTACGGAGGCGTGCTTTCGGTCTCCGGAGGAGGCGGCCCGCGGCGTGCGCCACATAGGCAGGCTCCTCCGCGCGACAGGCAAGGTCCGCCGGGGGATCGGCGCCACGCGCCAGGACGTGAACGTCTCGATCGAGGGCGGCTCCCGCGTCGAGATCAAGGGCGTGCCGAGGTACCAGCTGATGCCGGCGCTCACCCGCATCGAGGCGCTGCGCCAGAGGGCGCTCCTCGACATACGCGCGGAGCTGGCGCGCAGAAAGATCACCGCGGAGAATTTGAAGAGCTTCGAGCAGGACATCACCGACGAGTTCAGGGACACGCGATCGCCGACGCTCTCGTCGGCGATCGCGAAGGGCGACCGCGTCAGGGGCATACGCCTCGAGGGGGTCAGGGGGATACTCAACACGCCGACGCAGCCGGGCAGGATGTTCTCCTCGGAGCTCGCCGGCCGCGTGAGGGTCATCGCCTGTCTGGATGACATCCCGAACATCTACCACACCGACAACTACCCCGAGTATCCGCGCAACCACATCGACATGCGGGCGATCCGCCTGGCGATGAAGCTCGGCGCGGACGACGTCGGCGTGATCGTCTGGGGCCAGGCCAGCGACACGATCACGGCCACGCAGGAGATCCGCGACCGCATGAAGGAGGCGTGCATCGGGGTCCCGTGCGAGACGCGCCAGCACCTGCGCGAGGGGCTCACCGACTTCGAGCGCATCCTCCCGGGCGCCGACCGCATGTACCCCGACACCGACCACCCGCCGATCAGGATCGCGAAGGAACGCGTCGAGGCGATCCGCTCGCAGCTCCCCGAGCCCACCTACGCGGTCGAGGAGCGCTTCAGGAAGTACGGCCTGCCCGAGGACGCGATCAAGGGACTCGCCCTCTCCGGGCGCATAGGACTCGTCGACAGGCTGCACAGCGACAGGGCCGACATGAAGCTGGTCGCAAGGCTCGTGGGGCAGGCGGCCCGGAGCCTCGCCAGGCAGGGGATCGACACCTCGCGCATATCGGACGAAGCGCTGACAAGGCTCGTATCGGCATGCGGGCGGGGCAAGGTGAAGGCCAAGCACTACGAATCTCTCGTCAGGGATCTCGCCGCAGATCCGCAGGGCGTCGACTCAGTCATAAAAAAGATCGGCCACCTTGAGTGATGGCCGACCCCCTCTGCGCGCAATTGAAAAACCTCAGGCCCGCGACCTGCTGATCCCAAAGACCCTCGCCTCGACCGCCCTGAACGCAAAGACCGCCGCCACCGTGACCAAACCCTCGACGATCCCGGCCACGGCATGCGCCCGCACCATGGAGGGGAGCACGACGTTCAGCGGCGACGCCCCCGAGGCCCAGAGGACAATCGAGCATGCTGATGCCGCCGCGACCATCGAGACCCACGAACCTGCGAAGAGCCCAAGGGATGCGACCGCAATGCCTTCCTTGAGCGACGCGATCGACCTGTAAACAGCCCAACCCGCCCACGGCCCCACCACCCCCATGCTCAAGATGTTCGCTCCGAGCGAGACGAACCCGCCGTCGCCGAGCAGCGCCCACTGGAGAGCGAGCACCGCCGACATCATGACGGTCGCCGCATGCGGCCCTGCCAGCGCGGCGAGCAACATCCCGCCTATGACGTGAGCGCTTGTGCCGCCGGCCGGGAAATCGAAGATCTCGAGCTGTGCGACGAAGACGAACGCGGCGAGCGCCGCCGCCTTGGCCATGTTGCGCCATGTCAGGCGCGCCGCGACGCGCCTTGCGGACTGGACCGCCGCGACCGTCGCCAAGGCCCACGTCGCTCCCGCGACCGGCACCGAAAGAAATCCGTGCCCTGGAATATGCATGTGGCCCCCTTTTCGCTAAGCGCTCGCGGCCTTGAGCTTGACCCTGCCGCGGACGAGGTCCATGAAGCCGATCCCCCTGTTGTACATCCACTGCTGGGTCACGCTCATGACCGTGTTGACGAGGATATATACCACAAGCCCCACCGGCAAGAACAGCATGAACATCGTGAACATGATCGGCATGAACATCATCATCTTCTTCTGCGTCGGGTCGGCCGAGGCGCTGGGCGTGAGCTGCTGCTGCGCGAACATGAAGATGCCCAGCAGTATCGGGGTGATGAAATACGGGTCAGGCGCAGAGAGGTCGCGGTAGAACCAGAAGAACGGCGCGTGATAGAGCTCTATCGAGCTCCAGAGCACCTTGTAGAGCGCTATGTAGATCGGCAGCTGCAGGATCATCGGGAGGCATCCCCCCATGGGGTTCACCTTGTGCGCGCGGAAGAGCTGCATGGTCTCCGCGTTGAGCTTCTGCTTGTCGTCCTTGAACCTGGCCTGCAGCTCCTTGAGCCTCGGCTGGAGCTGCTGCATCGCCTTCATGGACTTGAGCGATTTCACGTTGATAGGGTGGAGCAGGAGCTTGACGCAGATCGTGAGCAGTATGATCGCCACGCCGTAGTTGCCGATGAGGCTGTGGAAGAACTTGAGAAGGTAGAGGATCGGCACCGCGATGACGGAAAACCACCCGTAGTCGATCGCCTTCTCGAGCCCGACGCCCATCGCCTTCAGGTCCTTTATGTCCTTGGGCCCCGAGTAGACCGAGAATGCCGCATTCGCCGTCTGCCCGGCGGGGAGCGGGATCGAGGGAAGCGTTGCCCCCGCCCACAGCTCCATCGTGCCGGCCTTTGCCCCCTCGACCTTGCCGGCGCCGTAGAACGCGGCCATCCCCTCGCCGCGCACCCTGGGCACAACGGCGCTTATGAAGTAGCGGCTCTCGAGCCCCGACCAATAGAGCGAGCCGGGCACCGACACCGTCTCCTCCGCGTTCTTCTCCCTGTGCACCTTTCCGTCGGAATAATATGCGGGCTGCTTGACGTCGGTCTGCGGCGGCTGCATGAACGACAGGAAGCCCCTCTTCTCCTGCGGCAGGTTCACCCCGCCCCATGAGAGCGACGGCCTTGCGGAGAACGGCCTGTCGGACTCGTTCTTTATCTCGACGTCGACGCCCGCCACGTAACTGCCCTGGTCGAGCGCGATCTTCTTGGTGATGGAGATCTCGCCCGGGCTGCGCCAGCGGAGGACCGCCTCCGCTTCGCTCTGGCTCACGACCTCGTAGCGCGGGCTCCCGGGTATCGCGAAGCCGGTGCCCTCGATCGACAGCGAGAGCGGGGCCCGCCTTTTGCCTTCGCTCGCGGCGAGATCGATGAGCGGGCTGTCCTTTTCCGTGCCCTGGTTGTAACCCTTGAGCCTCCAGGACGTGGCCGCGCCGCCGTCGTTTGTGATCTCAACCTCGACGAGGTCGTTTCTCAGCACGATCGTCGCCGGCGGGATCTTGGCCTGCGGGTCGAGCGCCCCCTTCGCCGCCTGCTCCGGGACCTTCGCCGCCTCAGGCTGCGCCTGTGGCTGGGCCTCCTCCTGCTGCACGGCCGCGGCCCCCTGCCCGGGGGTCTCGGCCTTCTTCGGCGGGCTTATCACCGTGTACCACAGCACGAAGAACGCAGCCGACAACGCCACCGCTATCAATGCCCTGTGCTCTGTCTTCATCTTCACCCCTTCTCGCCTGTAGGCAGATAATCGACCCCTCCCCCGTGCCACGGGCCGCACTTGAGAAGCCTCGCGGCGATCAGCGACGCGGCTTTGGGCAGGGGGAACCGCTCAATCGCCCCCCTCGCGTATTCGGAGCAGCTCGGGTGGAACCTGCAGCGCGCGCCGAGCGCCGCGGCGATCGGGGAGAGGGCTGCCCTGTAGAAATCGATCGTCTTTATGAGCGCGCGCTTCATTTTGAAAGCATGAGCAGCGCCCTTGCCAGCCGCTGCCTTATCTCCTCGTTCTTCATCTGTGCAACGCCCCGCCCCGGTATCACCACGCAGTCGCCGTCGGGGAACATCGCCCGGTTCAACCTGAAGAACTCCCTCACCACACGCTTTATCCGGTTCCGCTCGACCGCGTTGCCAACCGCCGCAGATACGGCGATCCCGAGCCTTACGGCCCCGCCTGAAAGAAAGGCAACCGCCATCGGCCCGGAACGGGCGGCGCGACCCCTTTTCTTGACTGCTGCGAAGTCCTCGGGGGCGAGCATCCTGGAGCTCTTTCTGAACCTGGGCATCCGGCCCCCGAAAAACGGTCAGCGCACCGAGACGCGGGTCCTTTTCTTGCTCCTGCGCCTGGAGATGATCTTGCGCCCCCCCTTGGTCTTCATCCTGTTGCGGAAGCCGTGCTTGTTCTTCCTCTTGCGCTTGCTTGGCTGAAAGGTCCTCTTCACCATGACACATCTCTCCTTGATCCGGCCCCATTGAGCGCCCGCGGCCCTTTGCCGTCATCGGCGCTGACTTGTCGCGTAAATACCGAGCGTTAGAGTTGTGGCATAGAGCCATTTTTGCCCCTCATAGTCAAGGGAAAGGAAAACCCCTTGCGAAGAGCTGAAGTCGGGATTAAAATATGAAAAATTTGTTCGATGTCGGCGCTCTTTTCCCTTGCAAAAGTTCGGTTGAATCGATAGTTGATACAAAATTTTCCGGGGGGAGATGAGAAAGAAGCGCTTGAAAATCAAGGCCTTAAAGGCCGACTCAAAATAGGGGATCCGCCCTGCGGGTCCCCTTTTCTTTTAAGGGGACGTTCTTTCTAAGCTGATGGTGCGCACCGATTTAAATCCGACCTTCCAGAGGCCGGTGACGGCGCAAACCCATGCGCCGGAGTCGGCGGGACACCTGCTTCCTGAAAAAAGTTATCCACAGATAGACCCGGTCCTCAACGAGGCGCGCTCGATGCTTGCCAGCCTCGCCGAGCCGGGCGTCTTTCAGATCAACGCGACCCTCAGGACGCGCGACTCCAGGCCGTTCGGCGCATTCCCGGACGACGGCCCAAAGCTGCCGGTGGGCCATGTCCTGGGCGTGCTCATCGATTCCGTCTCCTCCGCGCACGCGAGCCTCGCAGCAGGGCGTCGCGCCTCGTCCACCAAGGCCCTTGGGCAGGCGCTCGAGGCGCTCCACAGCCTGGGCAGGGACGCCGACCTGCTCGCGCCTCTCCACGCCTGGTTGCCCGAAGAGGCGAGCCAGGAGGCCCTCTCGAGGCTCAGCTTCTCCCTGGCCGAGCTCGCCACAGAGGAGCCGCAGCAGCGCAAGGTCCAGCATTACCTCGACCTCCTGATCGAAGAGCTCCCCGACCCGCTGGCCGGCGCCGCGACCACCCCGAGGCAGCGGCTGCTTCGGATGCTGGCCCACATCTACATGGGGCGCTCGCTCAACCGGTCGCGCACCGTGCAGGAGGCGATAAAGCAGTACGAGACCGCGCTCAGGATCAACGACCTGCATCAGCCGGGCATAGAGGGCGCCCGCTTCCGGGCATACGCGGAGCTCATAGAGCTCAGGTTCATGAGGACGGCGAAGCTTTTGTCCGAGGTGAAATTCTCGCGCGCCCTGGCGGAGGTAAAGGAGATCGTGCGGCTGCGCGGCGAGGTGGAGTCGAGGCTCCCTCTCGACAAGCCTGAATATCGCGACGCCATGATCGCCATGCGCCAGGAGATCGGCCGAAGGCTCTGGGGCCTCGGGCTCGTCTCCATGGCGTACGGAGAGCTGCGCGGGATACAGGAGGAGCACGCTAGCGCGCTCGGGAAAGAGACTCTGGAGGAGATCATCTCCGCCTCTCCCCTCTCTGAAAAGAGGAAGGCAAGGCTCGCGAGGCACTTCATCGACGAAAGCGGCTCCCTCAAACCGATCGACGAGCTCGGCGACCTTTCGCTGGGGACCCGCGCGTGGATCTGGCTCACGCACACGCTGAAGAACGCAAGGCGCCGCAAGCCGTTCAACACGTTCATGACCTGGGCCGGCGGGGCAGCGGGGGCGGCGGGGGCGGTGTATGCGGCCAGCTGCGGAGAGGCCTCCTTCCAGGACCTTCTCGCCGCGTCGGGGGCCGGCGCCGCAATCTTCGACGGCGCGACCAGGCTCTACAACGGCGCCGTGGCCAGCGAGACCGGCGAGGCTCGCGAGATAGGGCTGGACGACATCGGCCCGGCCGCCGCCATCTCCAACACGGCCGCCTTTGCAGGAAAGAGCCTGCTGCCGTATGTGATCTTCGGCGGCCAGCTCCCGGGGCTGGGCGCGATATCGGAGGCGCCCGTAATAGGCAGGATGATCGAGGCTGCCCCCGAATCCATGGTCGCCGCCGGTTCTCTCGAGGGGCTGGGGAGCATCGTGTCGGGCGCAATCTCGGCGCTCAGCTCGGAGGCCGGGGCCGCGGTCTCGGCGCTCGGGGCTTCGGGCGCCGCCGGCTACGCCTCGCACTTCAGCCAGACGACTCTCGGCTCGACGCTCGTCGCCGCGATCGACACGTACCGCGACGCCGTCTCCTCGGTCTTCGACGGCAGCCTCTTCGCGAGGGCGGGCAGGGCGGCCTCCGATCTGGCGGGCGCAAACGGCTGGCAGCAGGGGCTCGCCGCATATCAGGCCGCATCGCTCGGCTACTACGCCGCCAGCAGGTTCTCGCCCTCGTTCAGGCGATCGTTCAACACGATCGGGCCCGCGTTCGTCCCGGGCGGCCTTCTGCTGGCCGCCAACATCGGCGCAGCGCTCGGGGCGGACCCGGGGTACGTCACCGCAGGACCGGTGACCCTGCCGCTCAACCTGATCGGCACCGCGGCGGTCGGCGCGGGCTACCAGATCCTCGGGCAGACCCTCATCGGCAACAGGGGGTTCAAAGAGATCCAGTGGTACAACGTGCTCGGGGCGGCGGGGGTCATCAACCTCTATGTGGGTACCAGCACCAACTTCGCACCGCTACAGAAGAGCGAGAGCTTCAGCCAGATGGTGGCCGAGTCGGTCGGCCGCCAGATCGGGATGCTCCCCATAATAGCGACCCACGGCGCGGCCCTCATGGTCAACCCGCACCGCTTCCTGCAGAACAAGGCGGCCCGCCTCCTCGCATACGATCACGCGGGCAACCTCATCCGCATAGCCTCCGGCCATTGGGACGGGTTCCTCCCGGTGCTGGCCGGCGTCTCGGTGGGCTTTCTGGTCACCAATTCGCTGCTCGGCTGCACGTTCAACGACCTGGCCGGATCCAAACCCGCCGCCCAGAGCTTCCGCTCCATGCTCGCCAACGCCGGTGGCGAGGCGAGCCCCGGGGTGATGAGGGCCATGGCGCGCTCGCTCAGGCGCGTGCCCCCCGCGGCGGCGGTCACCAAGATGAGCCTGGACACGCTGACGCTGCCCACCAGGGTCTTCGTGAACTCCCTCAGGGGCAAGAGGCTCGCCCCCTACATGTTGCCCGAGGAGAACACCTACGCCATGATGCACGACGCGGTCATGGCCGACCCAAAGGAGGACGGGCTCACCGACCTGCAGATGAAGACGCTGCTGGACGCAACCGGGAAGTTCCTCGCGAGGCCGGAGGACGCCGATGTGGCGCGCGGGCTCATGGTCACGCTCTCCGCCGCAAAGGGCGGCCCGCACGCGGAGAAGATCGCGCGCTTCTTCGAGCAGAACCGCGACGTGCATGCGAGGCTGAGGGTCGACCGCAGGCCGATAGAGCTCCCGGCCGAACGCGCCGCGAAAAAGGAGGCGCTCTACGCCCTGCTGAAACACCCGTACAGGGTCTGCCCGGGAGCCATGGCCCCGGCGCGGCAGTTTGGCCTCGGGCCGAAGTTCGCGCAGGGTTTCGCCGCCAACGCCCCGCTGCTCTCGGGCGCGGCCATGCCGTTCATAAGCTCCATGCTGAAATAGCGGGGAGGATCCCTTCAGTCCGATTCGAGCGCCGGCTCCTTCGCAATCGCCGGCGCCTCTTCAACCTGCGGCCTTCTCTCCCTCATCTCGTTCCAGAGCAGGACAAGCGAGACCGCGCAGAGCAGCGTGAGCGCCAGCGCGTGGGAGGGGACCCAGAGCACCCACTTGCCTATGGCGAAGAGCATCGAATAGAGCGCCACCGCCGAGATGGCCCAGCACCTGACGTTCTTGAAGAAATCGTCGGGGCAATGCCTCTCGGCGGGGTCGTCGATGTTGGCCAGCACCGGTTTCCAGAACAGCGGATATGGCCTCACCCTCCTGTAGAACTCGGTGAGCTTCTCCATCGAGACCGGGCTGGTGAGGAAGGTCACGGTCACCCAGCTGGCGGTAGTGACCGCCAGTATCACGACCAGGCTGTGCGCGAAGTCCAGGTCGGTGAATATCTTGAGCAGTATGGTGGTCGCGCCGGAGGCGGTCATGGCGGCGATCTCGGACCACGCGTTGACCCGCCACCACAGCCAGCGGGCCACGTACACCACCCCGAGGCCGGCGGTGAGGTCGACTATGAACTGCCACATCCCGCTGACCGAGCTGGCCTTCAGGCTCACGAAATAGCCGATGCAGAGCAGGCCCGCCTCGCAGAACTTGGCCGCTATCACATAGTGCCGCTCGCCCTTCTCCCTCGCGAAGAACCGCTTGTAGAAGTCGTTGACCACGTAGGAGGAGCCCCAGTTCACGAGCGTGTCTATCGTCGACATGAACGCCGCGAAGAAGGCGGTCACCATGAGGCCCCTGAGCCCTATCGGGAGAACGGTCTTCATCATCATCGGGAAGCCCGCCTCCTTGTCCGCGAGGTCCGGGAACACCACGAACGAGGCGAGCGCTATTATCACCCACGGCCAGGGCCGAAGCGCTATGTTGGCGAAGGTGAACCAGAGGCTGGCGAGCGTGGCGTGTTTTTCGTTTTTCGACGCCATGAGCCGCTGGGCCACGTACGCGCCACCCTCGACCCTGGCGTCCGCCCACCAGAGGATCCCGAAATAGACCACTACTGTGAAGAGCGGCATCCACGCCGAATCTACCGAAGGGAATATCGCCATCATATCCATGGCGCCCTTCTCGCCGAACCGCGCCATGAGCCCCGAGTGCAACGCGTCCATGCCGCCGATGTGCTTCACCGAGAGGACCGCCAGGGCGATGCAGCCCAGCATGGCGATGAGGAACGCGAAGAAGTCGAGCACCACCACCCCCCAGAAGCCGGACATCGTGCTGTAGATGAGAACGATGAGCAGGCTTATGAGAAGCGCCGTCTCCTTGTTGACGTCGAAGATCGTGTCCAGCACCTTTGCCATGGCAAGTAGCACCCAGCCGAGCTTGATGGCGTTGAGCAGAAGGCCACGGTACAGCGCCGCGAACCCGCGCAGAGCGGCGGCCGACCTCCCCGAGTAGCGGAGCTCGAGATACTCGACGTCGGTGAGCACGCGCGAGCGGTGCCACCATCGCGCGAAGAAGAACGTCACCGTGAGCGTCGAGAGGCCGGTGATCCACCAGAACCAGTTCCCGGCGATGCCGTTTTTTGCGATGAGGCCGGTCACGGCCAGGGGGGTGTCTGCCGAGAACGTGGTGGCGACCATGGATGTGCCGACCAGCCACCAGGGGAAGCTTCGATTCGAGAGGAAGTAGTTGGAAAGGCCCTTGCCGGCGCGCCTCCTCAAGAAGAGGCCGATCCCGACTGCGAGGACCATGTAGCCGACCACTATCGACCAATCCAGCGGATGCAGCCCCATTCATCTCTCCCGGGCAGAAGGCCCGTCAGCCTCTATCCCAGCGGACATCAACCTGGCAAGCGAAAAATCCCCGCTTCCCCTTTGGCGACCGGGCTGTGGATAACTACCCTTAAGATTAAATCAAGGGTTGGCCCCTAATGCCTGATTTAAACAAATTTTTCTTCGCTCCCTAAACGTCAAGTCGTTTCCTTTTTTTCAGCGAAAAAAATTTATTTAAAAAAATAAGCACAAAATCGCCTTGTCTCTTGGCCGGTTGTCGAAACAGCCGCTGCAAAATTTTTTTCCCCTTGCAAACGGTCCACCCGCTCCACTAGACGTGCGCGAGTGACGATCGATTGCTCCCACCGCGCTGCGCTCAAGATTCATGTCCGCAGCCTGTCGACAGGGCCGATCATCGACTTTGGGTTCGTCGGAGAGACTCGCATCTGCGTCGGTTCTGTTTCCGAAGAGGGCATCTTTTACTGAAGGTTTTAAACCCAGGGGTTATCCACAGATGTGGATAACATTGTGAATTTGTCTCCTTATGAACAACGTCCTCGAACAGCTGAAAGATAGAATGCGCAGCAAGATCAGCGACTTGAACTATAACACATGGTTCAAGCCGATCCTGGGGTCAAGCCTCAATGAGGGCTCTTTTGTCCTCAAGGTGCCCAACAAGTTCGTGGCCGACTGGATAAGCGATTATTACAGCGACCTGATCGCACAGGAGCTCTTTCAGATCACAGACAAGAACCTGAGGGTCTGCTTCGACGTGGAGGAGACTGAGGGGCCGGCCCATCTGGAGGACGCGTGTGCCGAGGGGGCACCTGAGAAGGAGGCCGAGGCGCCGCTGATACGCTCGGTCGAGAACCTGAACGGCAAATACTCCTTCGACCGGTTCGTGGTAGGCAGCTGCAACCAGTTCGCCCATGCCGCATGCAAGGCAGCGGCCGACCTCCCCGGCGGCCATTACAACCCCCTGTTCATCTTCGGCGGGGTGGGGCTGGGCAAGACTCACCTGTTGCACGCAATCGGCCTCCAGGTCGCCAGCAGCCAGTCAAACCTCAATATAATATACGTCAGCGCAGAGAAGTTCATGAACGAACTGATAAACTGCCTGCGATACCAGAGGATGCATGATTTCAGGAAGAAATACCGCGACAGCTGCGATGTCCTGCTCATAGACGACATTCAGTTCCTGGGCGGCAAGGAACGAACCCAGGAGGAGTTCTTTCACACCTTCAACGCGCTCCATGAGGCCCAGAGGCAGATCGTCATAACGGGCGACAAGCTCCCCAAGGACATCCAGGGCATCGAGGAGAGGCTCAGCTCCCGCTTCGAGTGGGGACTCATCGCCGACATCAAGCCGCCAGACCTCGAGACGAGGATCGCAATCCTCAAGAAAAAGGCGGAGATCTCGAACCTCAAGTGCCCGGACAGCGTGGCCATGTTCCTGGCCAGCTCAATAAAGAGCAACGTCAGGGAGTTGGAGGGGTCCCTGCTGCGAATCAACGCCTTCGCCTCTCTCACCGGCGCCTCCATGAGCGTGGAGCTGGCTCAGGAGGTCATGGGGAGCATGCTCTGCAACAGGGAGCGGACCTGCTCCATAGAGTCGATTCAGAAGACCGTGGCCGGCTTTTACAACCTCAACGTCTCCGACCTGAAATCGCCGCGCAGGATGAGGGTTTTGGCGTTTCCCAGGCAGATCGCCATGTACCTGTGCAAGAAGCACGTGGGCTCGTCCTTCCCCGAGATAGGCGGGAAGTTTGGAGGCAAGGACCACACCACCGTCATGCACGCCTGCCGCAAGATCGAGAAGCTCATGAAGACCGACACGCGCATCCAGGGCGAGATCGCCATTCTGGAAAAGAACATCCTCCATTGATCTTCAGGCTTTTCAACCGGCCCTGTACATATCTTTGTGGACAGTCCCAATTTGTCTGTTGACAGCTCGCGTTCGGCTGGAATAGTCCTCTCTCTGCTGTGTGTCTTGACGGGTTTTCCCGGTAGACACAACATGAGCTGTCTCTTGTATGATCCTGTTTCCCGCGGTGTTTTGGGTTTTATGAACATATCCACACGCTCTATTACTACTGCTGTTTTTCTATATATAATACTTTTTTAAAAACAGAGAGGTGTCGCCATGGAGATCAAAATCGCACGCACGGAGATCATGAGGGGCCTCGGCCTGGTCCAGAGCGTCGTGGAGAGGAAGAGCACCATGCCGATCCTCACCAACGTGCTCCTCGAGGCAGCGGGCAAAAACCTGTCTGTGACTGCGACGGACCTGGAAGTCGGCATGAACTGCGCTTATGCGGCGGACGTCGTTGAGAACGGCAGGGTCACCGTCCACGCGAAGAGCCTGTACGACATAGTCAAGGAGCTCCCGGACGAGGCGGTTCACTTTAAGCTGAAGAGCGGAAACAGGGTGGAGATCAAGTGCGGGAAGAGCAGCTTCAAAATAGTGGGGCAGGCGCCGGACGAGTTCCCGGCCCTCCCGAAGAGGGGGTCGGGCCAGACTCAGAAGGTGGAGGCGAAGCTCATATGCGACATGATAGACAAGACGTCGTTTGCCATGTCGAGCGACGAGACCAGATATAATCTAAACGGCGTTTATACCGATTTCTCGGGCGGGGAGAACGGCAAGACCATCCAGATGGTCGCCACAGACGGGCACAGGCTCTCGGTTGTCAGGCGCGAGGTCGACGCCAAATGGAACATGCCGAAAGGAGGCATACTGCCCAGAAAGGGCGTGATGGAGCTCAAAAGGCTCATGGAGGCCGGGGATTCGCCGGCAGAGCTCTGGGCCGACGCCAAACACCTCATCGCCTACAGGGACAACACGACCCTCGTGATCAGGCTCATAGACGGCCAGTTCCCGCCGTACGAACAGGTGATCCCGAAAAAGAGCAAGAGGGTGGTGTCGGCGAACCGCCAGGAGTTGATACACGCGCTCAAGCGCGTCTCGGTCCTGTCGACAGACCGCTCCCGCGGCGTCAGGTTCACGATCTCATCGGGGTCCCTTGACATCTCCGCTTCGAACCCGGACCTCGGCGAGGCAAGGGAGGAGCTCTCCGTCCAGTACAAAGGGGACGCATTCGACATCGGCTTCAACGCGCGCTACTTCATAGACGCGCTGAACGTGATCGAGGACGAACAGGCGGCGCTGCAGCTCGGGGACGAGACATCGCCGTGTCTCGTCATGAGCGAGTTCGATCGCGGGTTCACGCACGTGATCATGCCGATGAGGCTGTGACGCTTTCTACCCGCGATGCGCATCGAATCCTTATCGCTCGACGGCTTCAGGAACATAGCGGAGCTGCGCCTCGATCCTGGCCCCGGGGTCAACCTGCTCGTCGGGAGGAACGCCCAGGGCAAGACCAATATCGTTGAGGCCATCGGCCTCCTTTCCACGGGCACATCCTTTCGGACCTCTGAATTCCGCGACATGATAGGCTGGGACGCCACCAGGGCCGACGTCTCCGCGCGCGTGGCCGGGGCCAGGGGCGAGGACCGGATAAGGGTGTCCATGGAGCAGGGCAGGAAGGGGTTTGAGCGAAACGGGAAGAGGGCGCTCGCCAGGGGGCCGGCGGCGCTCAGGTGCGTGCTCTTTGCGCCTGAGGAGATAATGCTGCTTCGGAGCTCGCCGGCCGCAAGGCGCAGATATCTCGACTCGTTCATCTCGCAGCTCGCAGGGACCCACAGGTCTCACGTGTCCAGATACGAGAAGATAGTGAGGCAGAGAAACCGGATCCTCACGGACGTGGAGATGCCAAGGCCCGAGAGGGAGAGGGAGCTTGTGCCGTGGGACGAACAGCTCGCCGAAGCGGGCGCCAGGATCGTGGAAATGAGGGCGAGGTGGGTCGAGCTCCTCAACCGCAGGCTGCCGCGCCTGTACGGGGCGATGGCGCCCGGAGACGGCCGGGCCACGCTCCTCTATGCGCCGCAATGCGGTGAAGGTCTCCTCGAGGGTGGCGCACCCGCCGTGCGCGCAGGCCTTGCGCGTCAGATCGAGGCGAGGAGGGATGACGAGTTTGCAAGGTGCACGACGCTGGTCGGCCCGCACAGGGACGACCTGGAGGCGAGGATAGGAAGCGCCGGGGTGAAGAGCTTCGGCTCCCAGGGCCAGCATCGCAGCTTCGTGCTGGCGCTCAAGCTCTCGGAGATGGAGATGCTCAGGGAGGAGGCGGGCGACGAGCCGATCCTCCTGCTCGACGACGTTGCAAGCGAGCTGGACCGCGACCGCAACCGCCTCTTCTTCGATTCAATCGCCGCAAACAGCGGCCAGGCCTTCGTCACCGCCACGTCGGAGGGGGATTTGAAATTCGCCTCCCGCGGCAGGGCCCGGGTCTTCGTGGTGAGTTCCGGCGAGGTCGTCGCCCGGAAATAGCCGCAAAATCGGCGTTTGCGACCCGCAATCTCGCCTCATACCGCTTTACTTCGGCCCGGCCATATGCTATCCATCGTCCTGCCCTGGTTGTTGAAAAAGCCTTCCAAATCAACGGCCTGTATGCCCAACCGACCATACAGCAGGACAGCGGACAGGGCCCGAGGAACACCCATGGAGAGACAGCGCGTGACCGACGAAAAGACCAGGACAAAAGCGCAGGCTGGAAAGGCTACGGCGGCCGGCTCGGCCGGGAAACCGCCGGGGGGGTCCGGCGCACCGGCGCCAGCCGTCAAGACAGGCCATTCCTACGATGCGTCCAAGATCAAGGTTCTCGAGGGGCTCGACGCGGTGCGCCGCCGCCCGGCGATGTACATCGGGTCCACGAACGTCCACGGCCTTCATCAGCTCGTCTACGAGGCGGTCGACAACTCGGTGGACGAGTCGCTCGCCGGGTTCTGCACGGACGTCGACGTCGTGATCCACATCGACGGCTCCGTATCGGTGGAGGACAACGGGCGCGGCATCCCGGTCGACATGCACGAGACCGAGAAGGTCTCCGCGGCCGAGGTCGTCATGACCAAGCTGCACGCGGGGGGCAAATTCGACCACTCCGCGTACAAGGTCTCGGGCGGCCTGCACGGCGTGGGCATCTCCTGCGTCAACGCCCTCTCCGAATGGCTCAAGCTGGAGATCAGGCGCGAAGGCAAGCTCTACTATCAGAGCTACAGGAGGGGGAAGCCGGACGCCCCCCTGGAAGTCAAGGGCAAGAGCGAGAGGACCGGCACCAAGGTCCACTGGAAGGCGGACGCGGAGATATTCGAGACCACCGACGTGAACTTCGACACGCTCTCGCAGAGGCTGAGGGAGATCGCCTTTCTTAACAAGGGGCTGAAGATCTCGATAACCGACGAGCGCGAGAAGGACAAGCAGCACATCTTCCAGTACGAGGGCGGCATACGGAGCTTCGTCGAGCACCTCAACAAGGCCAAGGACGCGGTGCACGGCAAGGTGATACATTTCGAGGCCGAGAAGGACAACGTGGTGGTCGATGTGGCCATGCAGTGGAACACCGGATACAAGGAGCAGATATTCTCCTTCGCCAACAACATAAACACCCGCGACGGAGGCACGCACCTCTCGGGCCTGAAATCCGCGCTCACCAGGACCATCAACCAGTACGCCTCCAAGAACGATCTTCTCAAGAAGCTGAACAAGCCGCCGGACGGGGAGGACATCCGCGAGGGGCTGTGCGCGGTCATCTCGGTCAAGCTTCCCAACCCGCAGTTCGAGGGGCAGACCAAGGGCAAGCTCGGCAACTCTGAGATCGAGGGGATTGTGAAGCAGGTCGTCTACGAGAAGCTGGGCGAGTTCCTCGAGATGAACGGCACGGTCGCCCGCAAGATCGTGGACAAGGCGGTGGTGGCCGCCAGCGCCCGCGAGGCCGCGCGCCAGGCCCGCAACCTGGTCCGCCGCAAGAGCGCGATGGAGGCCGGCACCCTGCCGGGCAAACTCGCCGACTGCCAGGAGCGCGACCCGGCGGTCTCGGAGCTCTACATCGTGGAGGGCGACAGCGCAGGGGGCTCGGCGAAACAGGGTCGCGACCGCAGGTTTCAGGCGATACTGCCGCTCAAGGGAAAGATCCTCAACGTCGAGAAGGCCCGCTTCGACAAGATGCTCTCGTCGGAAGAGATCCGCACCATCATCACCGCGCTGGGCACAGGCGTCGGCGAGGGCGACTTCGACCTCTCCAGGCTTCGGTACCACCGCATCATCCTCCTGGCCGACGCGGACGTCGACGGCGCGCACATACGCACCCTGCTGCTCACCTTCTTCTACAGACAGATGCCCGAGATAATCGAGAACGGCTACCTCTACATAGGGCAGCCGCCGCTCTACAGGGTGAAGAAGGGCAAGTCGGAGAAGTACCTCAAGGACGACGGCGCCCTGGAGGGGTTCCTCATCGACCTGGGCGTCGAGGGGATCACCGTCAGGCCGAAAGGCACCGACAAGGCCTACTCCGGCAAGGCGCTGGCGAAGATCACCCGCCAGCTGATCCGCTACTCCGACATCCTGGACATACTCAAGACCCGCAGGGACCCGAGGATCATAGACGCGGTGGTGGAGACCGGGGCGCTCAACCACACGGTGCTCTCGGGCCCGCAGAAGAAGATAGACTCGGCGCTGGACGAGATGGCGGCGTATCTCAACAGGCGCTACCCCGAGCTGTCCGACTTCAAAATAGACCAGGGCGACGACCCGAAGGACGAGGCGAAGAGGGTGATATACAACACGGTGTGGGACGGGTTCCCGAGGGAGACCGCGATCGACATCGAGTTCCTTCACTCGCCCGAGTTCAAGGAGCTCAAGTCCCTTTACGAGGAGTTCTCAAAGCTCGGGAAGGCGCCCTACACCGTGGGCCACGACGGCGAATCCACCGAGCTTTCGAGCCTGCAGAAGGTGAAGGAGTACATACTGACCGAGGGCAAGAGGGGCTTCGACATCCAGCGCTACAAAGGCCTCGGCGAGATGAACCCGAGCCAGCTCTGGGAGACGACCCTCGACCCGGAGCGGCGCACCCTGCTGCAGGTGCGCATAGACGACGCGGTCGAGGCGGACAGCATCTTCTCGGTGCTCATGGGCGACCAGGTCGAGCCCAGGCGCGAGTTCATCGAGAAGAACGCGCTCTACGTGAGGAACCTGGATATATAAATTCCGGGGCCTACGCGATCTTCAAGGTCTTCAAAAACTCCTGGAACGGCCTGTAGTAGTCCTGGAACTTCTCGTCCGGGAAGCTCGCGGTCATGTTGACGGCGAGCTTGTCCTTGAGGAGCGTCACCTGGATCTGCTTTACGATCTGCCCCTCCTTTATGTTCGGGGCGGGGCGGTCCGGCTGCTGCTGGCGGAGCATCTCGGCCATGGCGGAGACGTCCCAGCTGCAGACCATCATCTTGCCGCGGACCCCGGAGATCGCTATGTCCTTCTCGTCGGAGATCTTGAGGTCCTTGATGCCCCGCTTGACGATGGAGTCCCTGATGCGGCCGAAATAGGTTGCGAGGTCGATCTCGCCGGGCAGGTACTCCTTGGTCAGGATGACATTCGGCTTGACGTTGGGGTCTTCCGAGGGCAACGTGAGCGTGAGCATGCCCTGGACGTTCCAGTCCTGCGGCAGCTCAGCGGCCAGCTCGGCCAGCTCTACTCTTGGCATAGTGCCTCCTTTTTCAGCGCTATGGGATAGCATTTGGGGGTCATGGGTCAAGGATATTCAGAGGGAGAGACCGGTGGAAGGAAGCAGCCATAAAGTGAGCAGCAACGAGGCGGGCCAGAGGCTGGACCTGTGGCTTCAGTCCAGGCTCGCCGGCGTCTCGCGCAAGCAGGTCAAGGCGCTGCTGGACGCGGGCAGGGTCGTCATCAACGGCCGCCGCGTGGTGATCGCGGGCTGGGAGCTCTGCGCGGGCGACGAGGTGGATGTGAGGGCCCTGAGGGAGCGGCCGGGAGAGGCGATGGCGCAGGGCCCCGAAGCGCAGCCCGAAAGGGCGAGGCGCCCGGAGATGAGGCCCCAGGCAAAGTCGCGCGCCGCAGGCGTCTCGGCCTCCATAGACCGCCACTTCGCCAGGAGAAAGGCCAGGAAAAAGGGCAGGGAGCACCGTCCGAAGAAGGAGCCGGTCAGCGTCAAGGTCTATCATCAGGACCGAGACCTGATCGTAGTGGAGAAGCCGGGCGGCCTGCTCTCCGTGCCGAACGACAAGGCGGACGCCAGGGAGAGCATGATAGATCGCGTGCGCTCGTTTCTCAGGCGCAAGTACCGCGACGGCAAGGCCTCGTTCGTCTCGCCGCTGCACAGGCTCGATGCCGAGACCAGCGGGGTCATGGTCTTCGCGCTCTCGAGGGACGGCCAGAGGCTAACCGGCCAGTTCAAGGAGCACTCGATACAGCGGACCTACCTCGCGATAGTGGAGGGCAGGATCGAGAGGGAGAACGGCGTGATCGACCGGCCGCTGGAGAAGGGAGAGTTCGGCGAGGGCAAGAAGGCGCGCGAGGCGGAGGGCCCCGGCGGCAGGAGGGCGGTCACCGAATACAGGGTCAAGGAGCGCTACAAGGACGCCACGCTCGTCGAGTTGAGCGTGCGCACCGGCCGCACCCACCAGATCAGGGTGCACCTGGCGGCCGAGGGTTTCCCGGTCCTCGGCGACGCCCTCTACGCGAAGGAGCTCGCCGAGAAGCGGCCGGAGCTCATGGACGAGGTCGACCGCACCCTCGGCTTCCGCAGGCACGCCCTGCACGCAGCGTACCTCGGCTTCAAGCACCCGTCCGGCGGGCGAAAGATGACTTTCCGCTCCCCCATGCCGGACGACATGAAGGC
>JAFGMW010000053.1 GCA_016927275.1 Pseudomonadota bacterium | reverse complement strand
TGAGGCGACGAGGGATAGCGAGAAAAGCACTCCGAAGCGTTCCGTCTGATTACTGCAGGTTCGGCGCAGCATATGTCTGCCGAATGGAGTGACAGAGTGACAAAGGAATGATTATGGATGAGATAAGCAGCATCCCGGACTCGTACCGCGGCATGGATGCCGACGAACTGCGTGCGCGCATCCGCGCGCACAAGGAGCGGCTCGGCGCCAAACTGGTCATCCTCGGCCACTTTTATCAGCGCGACGAGGTGATCGAGTTCTCCGATTTCCAGGGGGACTCGTTCGAGCTCGCGAAGCACGGGGCGCAGGCTGCGGCGGAACACATCGTCTTCTGCGGCGTGCGCTTCATGGCCGAGGCGGCGTCGATACTGGCGAAGCCGGGCCAGCGCGTGTATCTGCCGGCCATGGACGCCGGGTGCGCGCTCGCGGACATGGCCGACGTCGGCCAGGCGACGGCGGCCTGGCAGGCGCTGGAGCGGCAGGGCGTGGCCAAGGAGTTTCTGCCGGTCGTGTACATCAATTCAAGCGCCGCCATCAAGGCGTTCTGCGGAGAACGAGGCGGGACCGTGTGCACCTCCTCCTCGGCCGGCCGCGCCTTCGATTGGGCGACAGGTCAGGGCAGGCGCGTCTTCTTCATGCCCGACCGCAACCTCGGTATCAACACCGCGCTGGCCAACGGCTTCAAGGAGAACGAGATCGCGGTCTGGGACCCCTACGCCCCGAACCCCGCGGCCGCGAAAGGGGCGAGGGTGATCGTGTGGAAGGGGCACTGCCACGTGCACACCTTCTTCACCGAGGGGCAGGTGGAGAAGATGCGCGCGAAATACCAGGGCTGCACGGTCGCGGTCCACCCCGAGAGCGACCCGGAGGTCGTCGCCGCTTCCGACGCGGCAGGCTCCACATCGTTCCTCAAGAGATACGCCGAGGACGCGCCTGCCGGATCCACGGTCGTCATCGGCACCGAGATAAACTTCGTGAACCGCCTGGCGCGCAAAAACGCCGACAGGAGGATAGTGCCCCTGGCCCGCTCGCTCTGCCCCAGCATGTTCCGCACCTCCATGGCCGATCTGCTGTGGGTGCTCGACGAGCTGGGGAGGGTGAACGAGATCAGGGTGGCCGATGAGCTCGCCCGGGGGGCCAGGCTCGCCCTGGACAGGATGCTCAGGCTCTGATCGGGAGTCGGGACCCGGGACCAGGGACCCGGGAAAACCGCGTTAATTATTTGATAAATAAGGGTAATTATCTTTTCCCCAGGACGCAACTCAGGGGGGGTGGGCAACCGATAATAGGGTTGGAGGGGTACGAGCCTATGCAGAGCGGTGGAATGCCAATGGATGCGGCAGATGTTACCTCAAAGGTGAACGACCTGGGGCAGCAGCAGGCGGAGGTTTACGATCAGCTCGTCGATGCGCAGGCCGAGAACAATGCGCTCGTGGAACAGGCCAACAACGAGACCGGCCCGGCCAGCAAGCAGTCTGCCGAGCAGTACAGCGAGGCCTACGGGGACCAGCAGAGGGTTGAGTCGGACGAGGCGACCGCCGAGGCGAGGACCAGAAACGCCGAGGACGCGGTCAGATCGGCGAAAGAAAATGTCGAGGATTTCGCTAACCAGAACCAGCAGTCGTGGAAGCAGCTCGATCCGCAGCGCCAGCAGGTGAGGACCGCGTACGACCTGGCGAATTTCTACCAGTGGAACTACGACCGAGAGCTGCGCAACAAGTGGAGCCAGTTCTGCCTCGAGGCCATACTCGAGAGCCAGAACGCGGGCGGGGCGGCGCTGGTCGCGTTTCACGCCGCGTGCATGAAGATGAGCGCCGCGCATCTGGGTGTGAGCAGCAACGTCTCCGCCCAGATATACCTCAACCAGTACATGAGGATCTCCGAGCTGCCGGACAACAGGGCGATCGAGCAGCGCGCCAGCGCCGACGCACAGGCCGCGAACCTCGCCGCCGAGGAGCGCCAGATCATCGACCGCGCCGGAGACAAGTATTACGAGAACAAGCTGGCTGAGAAGAGGGAGAGGCTCTCGGAGGAGAAGGCGAAATACGACTCCGAGGTGGCCAAGCTCGCGAATGCGAAGGCGGCTGCGGAAAGCCTGAAGGCAGAGCGCGACAGGCTCGACGAGGGGCACAGGGCCCTGGCCGACAAGGCGCGCGCCCAGGAGAGGGTCGTCTCGGAGCTCGAGAACAACCTCAGGAATCTCAAGGTCGAGGAGCAGCGCCTGGTCGACGAGTACAACAGGGCCATATCAGAGGAAGAGAGGCAGCGGCGCGCGGAGGCCGAGGCCCGGCAGTCCTGACGTTCTACTTTCCGACTCCGCCCATATCAATCCCGTCAATCTTCGAGGAGCACTTGGGGCACTCCGAGCGGTGCGTGATTAGATTTGCGCTTATGGAAAAACCCTCGCGTTCGATCAAAAGCTCGCCGCAATTATAGCAGAACGTGTTCTCAGAGGAGTCGCCGGGGACGTTTCCCACGTACACGTATCTGAGCCCGGCCTTCTTTCCGATCTCGTAGGCCTTCCTGAGAGTGGCGAGCGGGGTGGGAGGGGCGTCGGTGCGCTCGTAGCGCGGGGTGAAGCGGCTTATGTGCCACGGTATCTCGCGGCCGGTCTCCACTATGAAGTTGGCGATGTCGCGGATCTCCGCATCCTTGTCGTTCATGCCCGGCACGATGAGGGTGGTCACCTCGACCCATATTCCGATCTCGTGCATATACCTGATGGAGTCGCACACGCCGTCGAGCTGCGCCTTCATCACCTTGCGGTAGGTGTCCTTGCGGAAGGCCTTGAGATCCACGTTCGCGGCGTCGAGGTACGGCCGGATCGTATCCAGCGCCTCGCGGGTCATGTAGCCGTTGGTGACAAACGTGTTCCCGATCCCCGCGGCCCTTGCGAGCTTCGCGGTGTCGTACGCATACTCGAAGAATATGGTCGGCTCGGTGTATGTGTATGAGACCGATGCGCAGCGGTGGGCCTTCGCGTTTCTCACCACCGCCTCGGGCAGTACCTCCTTCATCCCGATCTCGGGCGAGTCCCCGTGGCGGTACTGCGATATCTCCCAGTTCTGGCAGAAGTCGCATCGGAAGTTGCAGCCCGGGGTGGCGATGGAGAAGGCGAGCGAGCCCGGCTTGTAGTGGAACAGCGGCTTCTTCTCTATAGGGTCCACTGCCATGGAGACCGGCTTCGCGTAGAAGATAGAGCGCAGCGTCCCTCCGTCGTTGTAGCGGACGTCGCAGATGCCGTATTTTCCGTCGTCGATCGCGCAGCCGTGCCTGCAGAGCCTGCAGCGGACCCTGTTCCCCGCCTCCTTGCTGTAGAGCATCGCCTCTTTCATCGTATTCTCTAATGTCATCCTGAGGCCGAGAAAGCAAGCGCTGAAGGGATTCTTCAGCCGGCGCCCCAGAATGACAAACGGGTATTTTCGGATCACGGCTTCGGCGTCTCTATCTTGAACCTGCGGATCTTGGCCTGAAGGCTCGTTCGCGCGATGCCCAGCCTCCGCGCGCTCCTGGAGATGTTGCCCTTGCACTCGGCGATGACCTCGATGAGGTGAGACCTCTCCTGCTCGCGCAGCCCGCCGGGCTGCCCCCCTTTCGTTCCGATGAAGGAGAGGAAGAGGTCGCGGGGCTCGATGACGTCGCGGATCGAGAGCAGCAGGGTCCGCTCCATGGCGTTTCTGAGCTCGCGCGCGTTGCCCGGCCAGGGGTGGCCCCGCACCGCCTTCATCGCCCCGGCGCTGAGCGCAGGTGCCCTGCCGTCTTTCGCCAGCCTGGCGAGGAAGTGGGAGGCGAGGTGCTCTATGTCGTCGGGCCGCTCCCTGAGCGAGGGGATTTCGATCGGCACCACGTAGATGCGGTAGAGCAGGTCCTCGCGGAAGCGGCCGTCCTTGGCCATCCTGCGCAGGTCGCGGTTGGTCGCGGCCACGAGCCTGAAATCCGCGTCGATCTCCGCCTGGGCGCCGATGCGGCGGACCTTTTTGTCCTCGAGCACGCGCAGAAGCCGCGTCTGGAGGGCCGCGTCCATCTCGCCGATCTCGTCGAGGAAGAGGGTGCCCCCCTTCGCCTGCTCGATGAGCCCGGGCATCCGCTCCACGGCGCCGGTGAACGCCCCCTTCTCGTGGCCGAAGAGCTGGGCCTCGATTATGCCGGCCGGCAATGCGCCGCAGTTGATCGCGACGAAGGGCCCCTGCCTGCGCAGGCTCAGCCTGTGAAGCTCGCGCGCAGCGAGCTCCTTCCCGGTGCCGCTCTCGCCCGTGATCAGCACAGGCGCGTCCGATGGGGCCACCCGCCGGATGAGCGCGAAGACCTCGCGCATGGCCCTCGAGCGGCCGACCATCTCGCCCAACCTGTCCGATTCGGAGGGGGCGAGCTCCTCGCTCTCGGAGGAGAGGCGATAGTGCACCTCCGAGCGGCCGACCCTGAACGAGCCGTGGCGTTCCATCGCCGCCTGTGCGACGCGGGTCTCGCCCACGAATACGCCGTTTGTTGAGGCGAGGTCTATGAGCTTCACCCTCTCGCCGTCGATGACGAGCTTGCAGTGGCGCCTTGAGACGTACGGGTCAGCCACCGCCACGTCGCACGAGGCGTGATGGCCGATGAGTATTTCGGACTTGCTCACCCGTTTCTTGAGCGGGGCCTGGTCGGGCGTCCGGACCACCATATCCACGCGCTGGGTGGTGAGCTTTTTGCTCGCCGGGTCGAAGGCCAGCACGCGCGTGGCGTGCGGCTCGGCGGCCAGGGTGCGCACGGGGATCGCATCGACGGTCGCCTCGATGACGAGGTTCCAGGGGCCGACCGCGATCCGGTCGCCTGCGTCGACCTGCGCCTGGCTCACCCTCTCGCCGTTGACGAGCATCCCGTTGGTGGAGAGGTCTTTCACGATCAGGGCCCCGTCGCGCCACTCTATGCGGCAGTGCTCCCTTGAGATGTCGGGGTCCATCAGCCTTATGGTGTTCTCGCTGGCGCGCCCCACGGTGATGGGCTCGGTGCCGATGGGCTCCCTGAGGAGCATCCTTCCTGCGCGGTGGAGTGCGATCTCCAGCATATCCGGAATCTAGTTTGGCCCCTCGGGGCCGTCAACATCGGGATTCAAGATGCAGCGTTTTTGGGCACACTGCAGCGATTCGATGCACCTCCTGTGCCAGGTTTTTTTCCTTTTGCCTCCCCTCTGCCCCTGTGCGTGGCATGAAATCTGCATCAGAGGGGAGGGGATGAAACTTGCGTCGCTTCTCATAGCCCTGTCCGTGTGCGCTGCCTGGCGCACCGCGTGTGCCGATCTCCGCATGGACGAACACATCCATTCGAGGGAGGCGGCAGGTCCCGGGTTTCTCCTTGTGGAGGACCCTCTCCTCAAACTGCTCCCTTCTCTTCGCAGCGAGCTTTTGCCCCTGATCTTCCCGGCCGACGGGAGGCTGAGCTCCATGTTCGGGCCGCGGCGCGACCCGATCTGCGGGCGGTGGGCGCGGCACGAGGGCATGGACATCGCGCGGTTCAGGGGCGCGCCGGTGAAGGCCGCGGCGGCCGGCAGGGTGGGGCTCGCGGGCTTTCAAGGGGCCTGCGGCATCACGGCGGCGATCGAGCACGGCGCAGGCCTCACGACGCGCTACTGCCACATGGACCGGATCGACGTCTGCGAAGGTCAGATCGTTGCGCAGGGGCAGAAGATCGGGCGCATGGGTTCCACCGGCCGCGCCACGGGGCCGCACCTGCACTTCGAGGTGCGCCAGGACGGCGTGCCCGTCGACCCCGCGGAACACCTGTACTACTAGATAGCAAAGGGCTGAGAGGCTGAGAACTGAAAACAGAAACCACCTGTCCCGGAGCAATTGGGGACGGAGCAGGAGTGGGCAGCGACCGCTACGAAGTGGCTTCCTATTGGTAGAGGTGGGCTGTGGACAAAAAAACCCCGACCTTTGCGGCCGGGGTTCCTGTCAGCGTAAACCTGTGGTTCATTACGCCTTTGTGACGTTCGCTGCCTGAAGGCCCTTGGGGCCCTGCACCACGTCGAACTCGACTGTCTGGCCTTCCTGAAGCGACTTGAAGCCTTCGCCCTGGATAGCCTGGAAGTGCACGAACACATCCTCGCCACCGCCTTCGGGGGAGATGAATCCGAAACCCTTCCCATCGTTGAACCACTTCACCTGACCCTTTTTTCTCTCTGCCATACAACACCAATCCTTTCTTCTGATCGATTTCAGCGTGTTAAAACAAAAAACGCGCGCTGGTGAATCGGCCCGCGTTTATTCGTAACCATTACGCTGTCCTTCACACGCTGTGCGATCGATCTGTCCACTTGCCG
>JAFGMW010000052.1 GCA_016927275.1 Pseudomonadota bacterium | reverse complement strand
TCCCGGGTCCCGGGTCCCGGTCCCAAGTCACCTTATCACGCTGGCGCCCAGCGGGGCCACGCGCTTGATGTGCTCGTCGACGAATCGGAACCCGGCGCCGAAGAAAAAGTCGGGCCTGTTCTGCTGGGCTATCATGTCGTCCGCGCCGCCCAGCAGATAGAAGTTGTCTGTCACCTTCACCTCGCCGGTCAGCCTCAGGTGGGGCCTTGTGCCGTAGCGGGTCTGGAAGTCGTAGGCCGAGAAGCGCAGCCCGATGGGCCCCTTGTCGTAGTCGATGCCCAGCCCTCCGGTGGACTCGATGATGCCGCCGCGCACCTGGAAATCGTAGAACTTCTTGGCGAGCTGCGCCGAGACGCGAAGCGCGTTGCGGTTCACCGTGGCCGTGTCGGTGGTGACCGTGGTGGTGTTGTTGCCCACCGTCACGTCGGTCGTGCGGGTCACGTGCGTCGGGTTCGGGTTGGGGTCGGAGACAAGCCCCAGGATGAACGCGGCGTCGGGCGAGGGCCTGATCGTGAAATCGACGTAGTTCTTGAAGTCCTCGGACTGCGTCAGGTACTCGAGGTGATATCCGATCTCGGTCTCGAAGCGCTTGAAACCGCCCAGGGTCTGGTTGAGGTTGTCGACCGCCTCGTTGAGTTTGTCCACCGTCTCGTCGTCGTTGATGAGCCGGCCCACGGTCCCCTGGCCCTCGTCGATCTTTCGCGTGATGGAGGCGATGCGCTGCATCGACTCCTCGACGTCCGCCTTGCCCTGCGCCATCACCTCGCGCAGGTGCTCGGAGAGCTCGGCGAGGTTCGCGCTTATGCGGTTCACGTTCTCGGAGTTGGCCAGCGCCAGGGTCTTTATGGTCTCGGTGAACTGGTCGAGGTTGTTCACGATCCTGTTGATCGGCGCGCTCTCGTCGTCGCCGACCATGGTCTTCAGCGAGCCGGTCACCTGCTTTATGTCCGCCGCGATCTCGTTGAACTGGTTGACGAGCGAGTTCATGTCGCCGGTGCGGAAGGAGTTCGGGATGGTGCCGTCCCTGCCGAGGAGCGGGAGATCGGGCGTGCCAGGCATGACCTCGACGTAGGTCTCGCCGAGGAAGCCCCTCGTGCGCAGCACCGCGGTGCTGTCCTCGGTCAGCCTCACCTTGTCGGAGAGGATGAGCGATACCATCGCGTTGCGCGAGTCCACGAGCTCGATGTCCTTTACCACGCCGATCTGGACGCCGGCCAGCTCCACCGGGGCCTTGAGCTTGAGCCCCGTGGCGTTATCGAACTTCACCTTGAGCAGATAGCCGCCGCCATGGACCGAGGTCTTGTCGCCCACGCGCATCGTGGCCCATCCGAGGAGGATGAGGATCGCCAGGGCGAAGGCGCCGACCTTGAACTCGGTGGTGAACTTGATCAATTCCCCTCCCCCCTGCTGCCGCCCCTGCCGCCGGCCGCCAGAAACGCCCTGACCACCGGGTTTGCCGACCTTTGGAAATCCGAAGGCGCGCTCGACTCGACGATGCGGCCGCCGTGTATCATCGCGATGCGGTCGGCCACTCGAAAAGCGGAGTCGATATCGTGGCTTATGACCACCGACGTCACGCGCAGCTCTTTCTGCATTGAGAGGATGAGGTTGTCAATAGCGAGGGTCATGACGGGGTCCAGCCCGGTGGTCGGCTCGTCGTAGAGGATTATGGACGGCGAAAGGACGATCGCGCGCGCCAGCCCGACCCTCTTTCTCATGCCGCCGGAGAGCTCGGAGGGCATCTTGTCGAGCGCCCCGTCGAGCCCCACGAGCGCGAGCTTCTCCCTGACTATCTTCGCGATGTCGGGCCTGGCCCTTCCCCTCGCGCCCTCGACCAGCGGGAAGGCGACGTTATCGAACACCGAGAGCGAGTCGAAGAGCGCCGCGCTCTGGAACAGCATGCCGAAGCGCCGCCTGAAGTCGTTGAGCTCGCGCTCGCCGAGCCTGAACAGGTCCACGCCGTCGACCGTGACGGTGCCGCGGTCGGGCCTGTGGAGGCCTATGATGTGCCGAAGCAGCACGGTCTTGCCGGAGCCGGACGGCCCGAGGATCACGGTGATCTCCCCCTTGGGCATCGTGAGATCGACCCCCTTGAGCACCGGCACGCCCTTGAACGACTTGTGGATGTTTTTGAGCTCTATCATTTGAAATCCGTGACTAGTGACTAGTGACTAGCGGAATAATACGGAAGACCTGTTATTTACCGCCAGTCACCAGTCACGAGTCACGAGTCACGAGTTACGAGTCACGAGTTACGATAATTGTCACTTCGATATATACTCCAGTATCCACGTGGTCAAAAAGTAGTCCACGACGAGGATCGTCACCGCGGAGACCACGACGGCCCGCGTCGTGGCCCTGCCCACGCCCTTGGCCCCCTGCCGCGTGTTGTATCCCATGTAGCAGCTGATCGCGGAGATGAGGAACCCGAAGATGGCGGCCTTGATGAGCCCGCCCCATATGTCGTCCGCATCCACGTAGTGATAGAGCTTGTCCATGAACGGCCCCTCGCTTATGCCGAGCAGGTGTATGCCCACGAGGTATGCGCCGAGGACGCCGATGTAGTTGTAGACCATGGTGAGCAGCGGGACCATGAAGGTCCCGGCCGCCACGCGCGGGACGACCAGGTACTGGATGGGGTTGACCGCCATGGCCTCCATGGCGTCGATCTGCTCGGTCACCCGCATGGTGCCGAGCTCCGCCGCCATGGCCGAGCATGCGCGCGCCGTGACCATGATGGCCGCGAACACCGGGCCCATCTCCCTCGTGAGGGAGAGGCCGACCGTCGCGCCCACCATGCTCTCCATGTTGAACAGGGCGTAGACCTTGCCGGCCTGGAGCGCGAAGACCGCGCCGGTGAAGAGCGCGGTGAGGGAGACGATCCAGAGCGATTTCACCCCCACGAACTCCATCTGCCTCGCGAACTGGTCCAGCCTGAAGGGAGGCCTCGCCGCCCAGCAGAGGGTCTGCCAGACGAACTCGCACCAGCGGCCGAACTCCCTCACCGCGAGCATCACCAGCGTGCCGGCGTAGCTGAGCGGAGGGACGGCGAGCTGCAATGTCCTCTCTTTCAACATATGAATATCGTGACTCGTAACTCGTAACTCGTGACTAGTGACTCGTGACTAGTGACTAGTGACTGGCGGTAAATAACAGGTTTCCCGTATTATTCCGCTAGTCACTAGTCACTAGTCACGCTTGTAGATTCTGGGCATCCTCTTCGATACTCCGCAGATTATCTCGTACGGGATGGTCCCCGCCCATCCGGCCAGCTCGTCGAGCCCTATGAACTCATCCCCCTGGCTCCCCATGAGCACCACCTCGTCCCCGACGGAGACGCCCTCCACGTCGGTCACGTCGAGAACGATCATGTCCATCGTCACCCGCCCCGCCACCGGCGCGCGCCTTCCGCGGACCAGGACCCGGGCCTTGCCCGAGACCGACCAAGGGTAGCCGTCCGCGTATCCGATGGGGACGATGGCGAGCCTGGACGGCCTGCGCGCCTTGAAGGTGCAGCCGTAGCTCACCATCGCGCCGGCTGGGACGTGCTTGATGAGCATCACCCTGCTCTCGATGCCCATGACGAGGGACAGTTTCTCGCGCAACCTGTGGTCGAAGCCGCAGTCGCCGAAGAGAGCGAGCCCTGGCCTCACCCAGGTCTCACCCGCGTCGGGAAAATCGAGTGCCTCGCCGCGCATTATCGCCACGGAGTTGGCCGCGTGCCATACCGGCACCGGGCCGAGCGCACCCTCTATGCGGGCCTTGCACGTGAGGAACAGGTCGAGCTGCCGCGAGGAGAAATCCTCGTCGCCCGCATCGGCCAGGTGGGTCATGGCGCCCTCGACCCGGAGGTGCGGACATCGGCGGAGCTTCTCGATCACGCCCGGCAGCGACTCTGGCCTCACCCCCAGGCGCGACATCCCGCTGTCGATCTTCAGGTGCACGTCCACGGTGCGCCCCGCCTTTACCGCGGCCTCCTCGAGCGAATCCAGCACGCCGCTCGAGTGGACCACCGGCGTGAGATTCGCGTCCACCATCGGGAAGGAGGCTGCCGAGCCCTCGCCCATGAGGCCGCTCATGACCAGGATCGGTATGCGGATGCCGAACTCGCGCAGCTCGATCCCCTCCTCAACCGTGGCCACGCCCAGCGCCCTTGCCCCCGCGCGCTCCAATGCCAGCGATATCTCCCTGGCGCCGTGGCCGTAGGCGTCCGCCTTGACCATCGCCAGGACCCCTGCGCCCGAGGGGAGGAGCCGCTTTATGATATCGAAGTTGCGGGAGAGCGCGGGGAGGTCGACTGTCGCCCATGCGGGCCGAAACATCATCTTTCCGAGGGAATCGAGCATCATAATTGGCTGTTTTTCCTGATGATTGCCGAGTGTGCGCTTCTAACAGCGCACCCTCCGATTGTCAAAGCATATCAAGGCGATCGGTTTATCCTCTAACAGGCTGATCCGCAAAGGGAACGGTGCATCGAGAGGACTTTGGTGTTGCATTGAGGGCCCCGGCGGCGTAAAAGCCGCGGCCTATGAACACAAGGATTTCATGCACATACATCGGGCAGGCCACAACCTTCATAACGATGGGCGACACCCTCCTCATCACGGATCCGCACCTGGGCAGGCGCGCCTTCCTCTCGCCGAGGATCAGCAAACTCCCGATCGACCCCGCTTGCGCGCCCGAGCCTGCATGCATCCTGCTCTCACACACCCACTGCGACCACCTGGACATCTCGAGCTACAAATACTTCTCCACCGGCGTCCCCATCGTGGTCCCCGAGGGCAAAGAGCGAGCGGTCGGCAGCTGGCTCCCGAACCCGGTGATCGAGCTCGCCCACTTCGCGACGCACGAGCTCGTATGCGGCACCGAGATAACGGCGCTGCCTGTGATGCACAGCGAAAGCCACCTCTTCGACCTCGGCCTCGCCCGGTCCAACGCATATCTGATAAGGAAGCCGGGCTTCGACGGATCGATCTATTTCTGCGGCGACTCGGCCTACGGCCGCCACTTCCAGGAGACCGGAAACCTTGGGCGCATCGAGCTCGCGTTGCTCCCGATCGGCAGCTACGAGCCTCGCTGTCTCATGAGGCGCAAGCACATGACGCCGGCCGAGGCGGTGAACGCGTTCGAGGACCTCGGCGCTGCCCACATGGTGCCCATCCACTTCAACACCTTCCGCCTCTCCCTCGAGTCGCCGCAGGCGCCGCTGAGATGGATGGAGCGCATCCTCGAGGAGAGGCCTGACCTGAAGGCCAGGATCCACCTCCTCGAGCCGGGCGGTGAGTTCGGCCGCGACGTTGCGGCGGCCGGCCACATGGTCGCCTGATTTGACTTCACAAAACAGCTCCGGCGGTGATATCCATGGGTCCATCCATGCAGATAATTGTGAACAACGAGCAGAGGACGATCGACGAGGGGCGCACGATCGCGCAGATGCTCGACATGCTTCGAGTCCCGCGCGCGGGCACCGCTGTGGCGATAAACGGCTCGATCGTCCCGCGGGATGAGCACGAGCGCTGCGCCGTGTGCGACGGCGACCGGATCGATATCCTGCGCCCTATCGGAGGAGGGTGATGAAAGCGGTGTCCGCTTCGGGTCCCTGCCTCCCGGCAGGCAGGCTGTCGCCGGGCGGCTCCTCCCGCCACAATTTGAGGACCCTTTTTCCGATGACGCTGTAAAAAGGGGCCTCAAATTCTGGCTCGCGTCGCCGC
>JAFGMW010000051.1 GCA_016927275.1 Pseudomonadota bacterium | reverse complement strand
TTGTGCGAGGGAGGGGATTTGAACCCCTATGAGATTGCTCTCACTAGCTCCTGAGGCTAGCGCGTCTGCCAGTTCCGCCACCCTCGCGAGGCGCCGAAAGGCCCAGCGCAACTACCACGGGGCATTTCTTAGATCAATGATTTTTTTGGACTTTTCGTCCTCACTCCAGCTCCCCGTCGTCGTCGAAGAGGTCGTACTCGTCATCCTCGCCGAGGATTGCGCCGCAGTTCGGACAGGTCGAGTCGCCGCCCACGAACTGACCGCAATTCGGGCAGGTCTCAGGATTGTCGAAATCCAGTGCGCCGAGCCTCTGCATCCTTGATAAATCCCCCTGCATGATTTGCCGCGGATTTGAGGCGTATTGAGATAATATTGAAATGCCCTTGTCAAGGCTTGACGTGGGTGCCGGTCCTGCCGCGGAGAGCCGCCAAACTCCTTGAAATTGAAGTGATTATTGCCTCCTGCCCCCCGTTTTCCAAAAAGGACAGGCACGCCTCGATCTTGGGGCGCATGGAGCCGTCGGCGAACTCGCCCGCATCGAGGTGGGTCATGAGCTCAGAGGCGGTCACGTTGGTGAGGGGGCGCTGGTTCGGGGTGCCGAATCCCGCGTATGCGTACTCCACGCCGGTCATGATAAGCAGGGTCGACGCGCCGATCTCGTTGGCCAGAAGCGCGCTGGTGAGGTCCTTGTCTATGACCGCCTCCACCCCGTAGTGGAGGTTGTGGCGGTTGAGCGCGACCGGAATTCCGCCGCCGCCGCCCGCTATCACGATGAAGCCCCGCTCGAACATCGTCTTTATCGCCTCCGCCTCGAGGGCCCGGATCGGTTTCGGGCTGGGCACGACCCTGCGCCAGCCGCGGCCCGCGTCGTCGACCATGGTCCAGCCCCGGCCGGCCATGAGCTCCTTGGCCTCCGCCTCGGTGTAGAAGAGGCCCACCGGCTTTGTGGGGTTGTCGAAGGCGGGGTCGTGGGCGTCCACGAGCACCTGCGTCACCGTGGCCACCACCGGGAGCTTCACCCCGTTCTTCCTCAGGCAGTTGCCCAGGACCTGCTGGATCATGTAGCCCATGCCGCCCTGCGTGTCCGCGCCGCAGACGTCCATCGGCAGGGGATAGACCGCTTTCGAGGCGAGCTCGCTGCGCAATATCGCCGCGCCGATCTGAGGGCCGTTGCCGTGGGTGATGAGGATCCGGTCGTAGCCGTTTATGTAGAGCTCGGCCACGTGCTCCATGCTCTCGATCGTGGAATAGAACTGCTCCTGTATCCCGCCCCGCAGCCCCGGCTTGGAGATGGCGTTGCCGCCAAGCGCGATCACTATGCCGCCCTTTTTCTTTGTCATGGACATAGGGCTATATTGGAGGGGTAGGGCGAGTCAAGCGATAGAGGAGAGGGGCGTGCGCTCCTCGGGGTCGGCGCCGACGGCCCTGCAGTAGAGGTGGTTTATGGCCGCAAGCGCTGTGAGCGCGGTCTCGACGTTCAGGATGTCCTTTTTCGCGAGCTCGGCCAGGGAAGGGCTGCCGGTGAAGTTGAGGTCGCAGGAGACGATCGTGCCCCTGCCCGAGGGAGCAGAGGATGAGGCGCGGATGCCCCATTCCGCCTCGCGGCCGGCGGGTATCAGAAGCGGCGCTCCCCAGAGCCGGCACACGGCCGGCCGGACCGGGTATATCGAACACAGCCCCTGTTCATTCAAGTAGGTGCACTGATCGCCGGAGTTCGAGAGGCCTTGTGAGCGGCGGTTTTCTTGTGCCTCCGGGTGGCGGCGGATCGGGGGACCCCCATTTGACGCCAGCAGCCGCTCTCGTGGCGTGCATGGACTCCGGGATTGCTGCGGCGATGCCGCAAATGGGGGTGATCCGACGACAGGACCCGGAGGCACATGAGCGAGCCGTAGCGAACTAGGGATATCGAACTCCGGCGATTCAATGTACCCTTTAATGTGATCCGCCTCGACCCGCCACATGGTGATGCCGGCCACGCAGCACTTGGAGCATCCGGGGCCGCACCTGAACGAGGCAGGGTGGCGGGCCATGACGCCGGCTGCGAATGCGTCGATCTTGTCCAGGAGTTGGATGTAGTTGTCGAAGGCACTCATTGCGCAACCCGTGACCGGTGACTCGTGACCGGCTGGAAAATTTCACGGCGCACGACCGCCTGTTACGGGTCACGAGTTACGGGTCACGGATTTCAGAAACCAGGCGTCCTCAAAAACTTCCCCGCGTTGTCCACGATGATCCCGTTTGCCTTTCCCATCTTCGCCAGCAGCTCCATTCCGTCCTTCGGGCCCGCGATGAAGACCGCCTTGGCCACGCCCTGGGCCTGGGCGGCGTTGTGCATCACTATCGTCACCCCCTTGCAGGGCGCACCGATGCGCTCCTTGTTCCTGGGGTTTACGAGCTCCTGATACGCGAACTCGTTGGCGCTCACGGTCGCCACGGCGTTGTTCGACACCTGCAGGTTGAGCGCATGGTGCGCGTAGGTGCCCTCGCTGTCCTGCACCTGTATCTTCCACGGCCCCATCACGCTCGAGCCCATGCCGCGGAAGACGTTGCCCGCCTTGACCATGGCGTTCTGCATGTTGGCGGCCGCGATGAGCCTGAGCATGTACTCGGCGAGAAATCCCTCGAGGATGCCGTCGAAGCGCACCTGCATCCCCGATTTCTTCAGCTGCACGGTGCGCGCCCCGCGGTCGATCTTTATGTCCTTGTAGGAGCCCTGGCCGTAGGAGGCGACGTCGAACAATCCCTTGGTCCAGTCGGAGACCTGCTTCGCCTCCTCGAACGCCGCGATCGTGTCCTCGGAGACCGCGACCGCCGACTGTCCCGCTGCCGCGTTGATCCGGCCAACGTCGCTTCCGGGATTCTGCCAGTCGAGCTGGCTCGCGACCGCGCCGGTTCTCTCCGCCACGATGTCGATGAGGCGCTCTATAGCGGAGGCGTCCTTCTGCCATCCGACGATGAGCAGCGCCGCCTGGACTCTCCCGCCCAGGGCCGTCTGCCTGGAGAATATCTTTGGCCCTCCCTCCTGGGCCGAGGCCGGTAAGATGAGCGCCGCGAAGAGCGCCGCGAGCAGTGCAAAGCTACTGAGCAGCCTCCTCGCGCTCCTTCTGTTTGAGATCATTCGATCCTCCGTCGCTGGCGGTCTGTTCGTTCACGCTCTTCTCGTAGGACAGTCCCTCGACGATCATGCCCTTGGAGGCGGTGAGGTTGCCCTGGCCGTCCACCACGATGCCCTTCACTGAGGGGTGCCCGGTCACGTACTTCATCGCGTACTTGGGGCCCACCGTGTAAGCGGCCAGAGCGAAGGCGGTGGCGGTCATGGCGTTCGAGGCGATGACGGTGACGCTTCGCAGCGAGTCCCCCCAGGAGACCTGCGACTTGTTGATCGGGTCGGTCAGCCCCCGGCCCAGGCCCTCGGGCGTGACCGTCGTGGCAGAGACGTTCGACACCCCGTAGCGATAGGCTCGATGCGCGCCCGTCTCGGTCCTCTCGCCGAAGCCCACCACGATGTCCCAGGGGGTGTATATGTCGCGGCCGATGTTGCGAGTGACAGGGCCTGCGGACGCGCTGGCGTTTGCGAAGCCTTCGCCCGCGATCGTCTCCATCATGAGGTCGCAGGTGAACCCCAGGGCGATCTTCGTGAGGTCGAGCTTCATGTCGGAGTCCCTGAAGGAGACGGTTCGGGTCGCCCCGTCGAGCTCGATGCGCCTGGAGTCGCTCTTGGTGAACATGCGCTTGGGCGAGGGGCCGGCCACGTCGAAGAAGCCGTCGCTCTGCTGCGAGAGCGTGACAGCCCTCTGCAGAAAGTCGAAGGCGGTCGGCGAGAGCTCGAGCTTCTCGCCCTTGCCGAGGGAGTCGAGCCGGCTCGCCACGCCTCCCTCCGAGAAGAACTCGCCGGAGAACTGCTGGGCGCGAGACATCGCGGAGGAGAGGGCCGCCCTGGCCCGCCCCTCGTCGGCCGGATCGGCCACTATGACCGCGGAGATCGGCTCCCCCGTGGGGAGTTTGGCCTCGGCCGAGAACTGCCGCGAGCCTGCCGCTTGGGCAGCGGACCCGGAGTCGCCGGTCATGGCCGAAGATGCGACCGAGGGGATGAGCGCTGCCAGTGCGAGTGCGACAGTGAATCTCAGGTTTCTCTTCATCGTGTCTCCTTGTGTGTTCAGAGGACTTCCTTGAGGTATCTTCCTGTGTGGGATTTCGGGTTGGCTGCGATCTCCTCCGGCGTGCCGACCGCCACCACCTCGCCGCCCGCGTCTCCCCCCTCGGGCCCGAGGTCGACACAATAATCGGCAAACTTGATGACGTCAAGGTTGTGCTCGATGACGATCACAGTGTTGCCCGCCTCGACCAGCGCCTCGAGCACGCCCAGCAGCTTGTGCACGTCGTCGAAGTGCAGCCCGGTGGTCGGCTCGTCGAGGATGTACAGTGTTTTCCCGCGCATCCCCTCGTCGGTCATCCGGGGCCTGCGGGAGAGCTCCCTCGAGAGCTTTATCCGCTGCGCCTCGCCGCCGGAGAGGGTCGTGGCCGCCTGGCCGAGCTCTATGTACTCCAGCCCGACCTCGACCAGGGTCTCGAGCTTGTGCGCCAGCGGCGGGATGTTCTCGAAGAATCGGTGGGCCTCGGCGACCGTCATCTTCAGCACCTCGGAGATGTTCTTTCCCTTGTAGGTCACCTCGAGGGTCTCGCGGTTGAACCGCATGCCGCGGCAGACCTCGCACTCCACGAAGACGTCGGGCAGAAAGTGCATCTCTATGCGGATGATGCCGTCCCCCTCGCACGCCTCGCAGCGGCCGCCCTTGACGTTGAACGAGAAACGGCCGGGCCTGTAGCCGCGGGCCTTCGACTCGGGGAGCTCGGAAAAGAGGTCGCGGATGTGCGTGAAGATGCCGGTGTATGTGGCCGGATTCGAGCGCGGGGTGCGGCCGATGGGGGACTGGTCGATGTCGATCACCTTGGCGATCCGCTCCCAGCCGCGGATCTCTTCAACCTGCCCGGCCGCGTCCCTGGAGCGGTAGATCCGCTGCCTGAGGGCGGCGAGAAGCGTCTCGGTGACGAGCGTGGACTTGCCGGAGCCGGAGACGCCGGTGACCGCGGTCATGAGGCCGAGCGGTATCCGGACGTCGATGCTCTTGAGGTTGTGCTCCGAGGCGCCTATGATCTCGATCCAGTCGACGGAGGGCCTGCGCCGGCTCCTGGGCTTCTCGATCGCGCGTTTGCCCGCGAGATAGAGCCCGGTGAGCGAGTCGCCGTTGAGGGAGACCTCGTCGGGCGTGCCGGTTGCCACCACGCGGCCGCCGGCCACCCCGGCCCCGGGCCCGAGATCTATGATGTGGTCCGAGGCGAGCATCATGTCGCGGTCGTGCTCGACCACGAGCACCGTGTTGCGCAAGTCGCGCAGCCTTTTCAGCGTGTTTATGAGGCGGTGGTTGTCGCGCTGGTGCAGGCCGATCGAGGGCTCGTCCAGCACGTAGAGGACCCCGGTGAGGGCGGAGCCGATCTGGGTGGCGAGCCTTATGCGCTGGTCCTCGCCGCCGGCGAGCGTAGCCGAGGCCCGGTCCAGGGTGAGGTAGCCCAGTCCCACCTCAGTGAGGAACCCGAGCCTCTCCGTGATCTCCTTGAGAACGCCCTTCGCTATCTCGCTGCGCTTCGCATCGAGGCGAAGCCCCTTTACGAACCGGAGCGCCTGGTCGATCGAGAGGGCGCAGAGCTCGGAGATGTTCTTTTCGCCCACGAGCACGGCCAGGCTCTCGGCTTTGAGCCTCGTGCCCCCGCATGTGGGGCAGGGGCGCATGTTCATGTAGCGCTCGATCTCCTCGCGCACCGCGAACGATTGCGTCTCCTCCCATCGCCTCTGCAGAGACGGGATTATGCCCTCGAACTTCGCGGTGTAACGCTTCCTGCCGCGTCCGGTGTCGTATGTGAAAGCGATCTGTTCGTCGCCGGAGCCGTGGAGGATCGTCTCCCTGAGCCTCTCCGGCAGCTCGGCGAACGGGGTGTAGATGTCGGCCCTGTAGTGCTTCGACAGCGCCTCCACGAGCTCTATGTAATCGGTGGCGTTCTTCTTGCGCCAGGGCATGATCGCGCCCTCGCGGAGCGAGAGCTGCCTGTTGGGCACGATGAGGTCCGGGTCGAAGTAGCGCCTCACCCCGAGCCCGTCGCAGTCCGCGCACGCGCCCCTGGGGCTGTTGAACGAGAAGAGCTGGGGCTGGATCTCAGGCAGCGATATCCCGCAGTGCGGGCACGCGTGTTTTTCGGAGAGCAGAATCTCGTGACCCGTGACCCGTGACCCGTGACCCGAAAGACCTTTCCCGGTCCCGGATCCCCGGTCCCCGGTCCCTGTCTCCACCTTCACTATCCCGTCGCCGTGTTTCAGAGCGATCTCGAGCGAGTCGGCGAGCCTCTGCCTGGAGGAGGGCTTTATCACCAGCCGGTCGACCATCAGGTCGATGTCGTGCTTTTTCTTCTTGTCCAGCTTCGGCGGGTCGGCCAGCTCATGGACCTCGCCGTCTATGCGCGCCCGGACGAACCCGTCGCGCGCCAGCTTCGCCAGCTCCTTCGCATACTCGCCCTTGCGGCCCGAGGCGATCGGGGCAAAGAGGACGATGCGCGCACCCTCGGGCAGCTCCGTGAGCCGGTCGACCATCTGTTGGACGGTCTGCCCCTCGATGGGGCGGCCGCATTTCACGCAGTGCGGCGTTCCCGCGCGGGCGTAGAGGAGCCTCAGGTAGTCGTATATCTCGGTCGCGGTCCCGACTGTGGATCGCGGGTTCTTGCTCGCGGTGCGCTGCTCGATCGAGATGGCGGGCGATAAGCCTTCGATCGAGTCGACGTCAGGCTTGTCCATCTGGCCCAGGAACTGCCGCGCGTAGGCCGACAGCGACTCGATGTAGCGGCGCTGCCCCTCCGCGTAGATCGTGTCGAAGGCGAGCGAGGACTTGCCTGATCCTGAAAGCCCCGTGACCACCACGAGCTTGTTGCGTGGGATGGTGACGTCGATGTTCTTGAGGTTGTGCATCCGCGCGCCGCGGACGACGATCCCTTGCTCGGACATAGCCTGCCAACCTAGCGGACCTCATCTAAAATAGCAATATAATTCAGGTAATTAGGTGAGGGCAGGGTAGGCGGCGGGGGCATCCTGCGCCGACTCCCGCGGAAAAAAGTCCTCCTTTTTCCGATGAACCTGTAAAAAGGAGGCGCTTTTTTCCGCTCGCGCCGGCCCCCACCACGGAGGCCGCTGTACGCTTGTCATCCATATGAATGACAGATCCGGATCATCCTCTCCCCAATCCTCTCCCATTCCTTCGACGTTGCTCAGGGCAGGCAAGGGAGAGGGGGTTGTGGCATGGCATGGAGTGCCGCTATGACGGAACGCTTCGGTGGCGCTCTTCGCAGCGTGGCTCGAGGAGGCCGGATTCAGCAGCCTATATGATCCGGCCGACGAAAGCCCCCGACGAGCCGGCGTCTGAGG
>JAFGMW010000050.1 GCA_016927275.1 Pseudomonadota bacterium | reverse complement strand
GAGGTGAGCAGGAAGTAGAGCGCGACCGCGGTGATGACGCAGACAGCAAGCCCCCCGGCGATGACATAATTCACGCGGCTCTTGAGGTCCTTGGCCGAGAAGCTTTCGAGCACGTTTTCTATGAATCCCATGTTCTCATCCTTTGGCTGCGCCGGCGGCCAGGTCGTCCCCCGCTATGATCCGGTATCCCGGTTCCCCCGACGAGTCAGCAGCGTTCTTCAGCGCGTGCATGAGCTCCTCGACGGTCTTGAAGAGCTTCTTCGACACCGTCGTTCCGACGAAGAGGAGCTCCTCGGCCGCAAGGTCGAACTCAAGGTCGTCGCCGGCTTTCCTCGGGAGGGTGGCGATCATGCGTTTGAAGAACGCCTCGAGCTGAGCGGCGTCGATCTCGGGGAGGATGAGCATTATAGTGTCGCCGTCGAGCACCGCGCAGTTATCGCCCATGCGGATGCTGCGCTTGAGGAGCATGTCCACGGCCTCGATGAAGCGGTCTCCGGCCTCGACCCCCGCCTCCTTGCATATCCTGCCGTAGCTGAGAACGCGCATCATCGCGAGGCAGAACTTGGAGCCGTAGCGCGATGCGCGCTCCAGCTCCAGCACGAGCTGCTGCCGGACGCTGGCCAGGCCCCCGAACTGCTTCCAGTAGAACTTGTAGAACACCCCCTTGCGGTCGAAGAGTTCGTCGAATGTGCCTTTCTCGACGAACTTCCCCTCGTCCAGCACGAGGATCGCGTCGGCCATCTTGATGGTTGAGAGCCTGTGGGCGATGACTATCACCGTCTTGGTCGCGCGGAGCTTCCCTATGGTCTCCTGGATGCGGAACTCGCTCTCCGCATCGAGCGCAGAGGTCGCCTCGTCGAATATCACCACCGCGGGATTTCGAAGAAGGGTTCGCGCTATGGCGATGCGCTGCTTCTGGCCGCCGGAGAGCAGCGAGCCCGACTCGCCGACCTGGGCGTCGTACCCTCCCGGCAGCCTCATTATGAAGTCGTGTGCGCCGGCGAGCTGCGCCGCCCGCATCGCCTCCCCGCGCTCCTTCCCCTCGTTGCCGTAGAGGATGTTGTCCATCACCGTGCCGTCGAAGAGGGCGGCGTCCTGCGCGACTATGCCTATCTTCTGTCGCAGGTCTCGGACCCTCACCTCCATGATGTTCTGGCCGTCGACCAGGATGATCCCCTGCGTGGGGTCGAAGAACCGAAGCAGCAGGTTGACGAGGGTGGTCTTGCCGCTTCCCGAGCCGCCCACCAGGGCCGTGAAGCTGTTGGGGGGGAAGCTTATCTCTATGTCGTGCAGGATCTCATTCTCCGGGGCGTAAGCGAAAGAGAGGTGCGTCGTGCCTACCTCTCCGTCCTTTATATTCAGCGCGGCGGTCCCGTGTATCCCCTCCTCCTCGGTCGGATGGGATAGCACCTCGTCGATGCGTTTCACTGATATCAGGTTGGTCTTCCACTGCGTGAACATCCCGATGAACGAGTGCACCGGCCCGTCGAGCTGATCGATGTACATCATGAGGGCCACTATCTCGCCGATGGTGAGCTGCCCCTGCACGACCTGGTAGCCGAGGTACCATGTGAGGAAGACGCTCCACATCTGGAGCGTGAGCGAGCTGGTGAAGGTCTGGAATATCTCGAGCAATTTGCCTTTGACTCCGATGCGGAACTGTTTCCTGATGATGCGGGAGAAAGAGAGGGACTCCTGGTCCTCCTGGCCGAACGCTTTGATGGTCTTGATGTTCGCGAGCTTTTCGTTGGCCCGGCTGTACATGATCGAGCTCGCTTCGATCTGCTCCTCCTGCAGCCTGGCCCGCTTTCCGGCGAAATAGGTGGCCTCGATCACATAGAGGGGCACCGAGAGCAGGGCGAGCATGGTGAGCTTGACGTTGATCGAGAGAGCGATTGCGAGGATGATAAAGAACCTGCCGCCGTCAATTATAAAGGTGGGAAGGGTGTTGAAGACCATGCCGACCGTGGTGTCCACGTCGTCGGTGATGCGGATGAGCAAATCGCCTATCTTCTTCTTCTGGTGGAAGCTTATGGGCAGGCACTGGATCTTGTGGAAGACGCGCTCGGTGAGCCTGGCGTCGGCCTCCTGGCCTATATAGGTCGAGAGATAGTCGCCCATCACGTTGATGAAGAAGGTGAGGAAGTAGAGCCCTATGATGGAGAATATCGTCAGGTTGAGGAGCTTGAGGTCTCGCAGCGGATAGGCGTAGTCGAAGAGGATGCGCGTGAATAGCGGCGTCACGAGCCCGATGAGGGTGGTTACGATGTCGAACAGGATCGCGACCAGGAAGACGCCTATGAAAGGAATTATCAGGCGGTGATATCTTGCTAGAAGTCTGGTATCCCCCATAGGATTTCAATAATAACCCGGCGCCGGGTCCTATGCAAGGCCGGAGAAGGGGGCTGTCGCCCTCTCGAAGGTGCCCGTGCACCACGCGATCGCCATGCCGTAGTTGGTCACCGGCACGCCGGCGTCTATGGCCGGGGCCAGACGGAGGAGCACCTGCCTGCGGGTGAGCATGCAGCCGCCGCACTGGATCACCAGGCTGTAGTCGCGCATCGGCCTGGGGGGCGCATCGAGCCCCGCCACCACGTCGAATTCGAGATCTTTCCCCGTGAAGCGCTTGATCCACCTGGGCAGCTTCACGCGGCCGATGTCGTCGCCTGCCACGTGGTGCGTGCACGACTCGAGTATCATGACCCGGTCGCCATCTCTGAGCCGGGAGATGGCCGGCGTCCCCTCCGCCGCTCGCGCGAAATCGCCCTTGAGCCTCGTGTAGAGGATGCTGAAGCTCGTGATCGGGATCTCCCGGGGGACCTCGGCGTCCACCTTGGCCAGCGCCTGGCTGTCGGTGACGACCAGCCTCGGCCTGGGCGTGCACGAGCTGATGTACGCCTCGAGTTCGGTCTCCCTGAGGACCACCGAGATGCAGTTGTTGTCCAGGAGGTCGCGTATGGTCTGGACCTGCGGCAGGATTATCCGACCCTCCGGCGTCTCGATGTCGACCGGGGTCACCAGGACCACGAGGTCGCCGGGGCTCACCATGTCGCCGAGTATAGAGTGTTTCTGGTAGGAGGTCGGCGGCAGGTGTTTCTTTATCAGATCGACCACGTCCTCGAGGTTGTCGGGCGCCCTGGAGTTGAAGGGGATCACATCGGTGCGGGTCTCTGCCTCGATATCGGCCTTTGTCTCGTCGTCCAGCGGCTCCAGGTCCGACTTGTTGTGCACCACGAAGAAGGGGATCTGCCTGTGCCTGAGGCTGTCCGCGACCCGTCTCTCGTGCTCGCCGAACGCATTGTGCGAGACCGCTATGATCCCCAGGTCGACGGTGTCGATCGCCCTGAACGAGCGCGCCACGCGCTTTTTGCCCAGATCGCCTTCGTCGTCGATCCCCGCGGTGTCGGTCAGCACCACCGGCCCTATGCCGGTGATCTCCATCGTCTTGGTCACCGGGTCTGTCGTGGTCCCCGGGTGGGGGGAAACGATGGAGATCTCCTGGCCTGTGAGCGAGTTGATGATCGAGCTCTTGCCGATATTGCGGCGGCCGAATATCCCGATGTGAGGTTTCTGTCCCTTGAGCATCATCGCCTCCGCGAGAGGGGTGCTATAACACGGCCGCACCCGGAGAAGTCAACTATGATTGCCTCTGCGGTCGGGAACTCAAAAAGGCGTTGATTTGCAGCGGTGCGGCCTGTAGATCGTTGGAAACCGGAGGGATCGTGTCCCGCACCTCGGTATTCTACGACGACATCTGCACATTCCACCAGATGGGCTATCTCCATCCGGAATCCCCAAAGCGCCTGCAGTCGATCAGGCAGGTCCTTTACGGCGACGGCGTGGGCCGCGAGCTGGCGAAGCTCCCCCCCCGCGACGCGGCCGAGGAGGAGCTCGCCTGGGTCCACGACCGCGATTACATCCGGAGGATAAAGGACACCGACGGCGTTGCGGAGGTGAACCTCGACCCTGACACGAGCGCCAACGCCTACACGTGGAAGGCGTCGCTGCGCGCGGCGGGGGGGTTTCTGGCCTGCGTGGAGTCGGTGAAGGGCGGCGGATGCATAAACTCGTTCGCCTTCGTGAGGCCGCCCGGGCACCACGCAGAGCGCGGCCGGGCGATGGGATTCTGCATATTCAACAACGTGGCGATAGGGGCGGAGTGGCTGCTCAGGAAGGGCGGAGCGGAGCGGGTGGCGATAGTCGATTTCGACATCCATCACGGCAACGGCACTCAGCACTCCTTCTACGACAGGGGCGACGTCTTCTTCGCCTCCGTGCACCGCTTCCCGTTCTATCCGGGCACCGGCGCTGCGGACGAGACAGGATCCGGGAAGGGCAGGGGAGCCACGCTCAACGTGCCTCTACCCGCCGGGTCCGGGGACGACGACTACAAGAGGGCCTTTGGGGAGATCGTAATTCCGTCGGTCGAGAAATTTGCGCCTCAGTTCATACTGGCCTCGGCCGGATACGATTCGCACGTGAACGATCCCCTGGGCGGCATGCGCATGACCACGGGCGGCTACCGATGGATCATGCGCTCGCTATGCGATCTGGCGAACGGGGTCTGCGGGGGGAGGCTTGCCGCCACCCTCGAAGGGGGCTATGACCTGACTGCGCTTCGGGAGTGCGCCGAGGCCCAGCTGGAGGAAATGGTCTCAGTCTGAAATGTCTTTGATCTTACGAGTCACGAGTCACGAGTCACGGATGTTAAAGAAAGGCCCGACCGGATTTCATAAGCCTGATCTCAATTCCGCACCGTTGGATTCACCTTCCTTCAGGCCGAAAAAGACGATCCGCTTTATCATCCAGCCGGGCCCGGTGTCTATTTGCCCTTGAAGCTTACCTGGCCCCTTCCCCTCGTTATAGAGTTGCGCGCGAAGTGATGTCCCATCCCGCGCGACATGTGCAGCTGCGACGCAAAGCCATGTTTTGCATCGGCAGATTCCGATGCATCCCAACCCTTCATCGCCAGCGCCCTCTCTTTGTCCTTCTCATCCCTCCTTTCGTGATTGCCTTTCAAAAAGCCTGGAAAACGAATCATACAGGCCTCCTTCACGTTTTCCCTAACCAATGTAATTATACAACAGAAAGGGGGCCGTTTGAAGGTCTGTGGATAACTTCATGGATTATATTAAGATTTTGGTGAGAGGGCGGGGGCTATAGGTCCCCGTGGCCGCCGGTTTCCGAATCGCCGCCGTACTGCTCGAAGTCCTCTTCGAAGAACTCGCCGGCGCGGTCGGAGCCCCCGCGCATCATCATCTCCTCGATGCCCGGCCTCGAGCCGAAGAGGGCGGAGCCGCCCGCGAGCGTGGCGATGTCGCCGCCCGGGAAGTTTTCAGGGGGTTTGAACTCCTTGGCCGCCCAACCCTCTGTGGCATTCTTCATGAACTCGAGGAAAATGGGTGCCGCGATGGATCCGCCTGTCGCGCCCGGCGCGATCTTTCTGATCTCGTCGTAGCCGACCCAGACCCCTGCCGAGAGGTCCGGCACGAAGCCTATGAACCATGCGTCGGTCTCGTCGTTGGTGGTGCCGGTCTTGCCCGCGGCCGGCTTGCCGAGCGCGAGTATCCTCGTGCCTGTCCCGCCATCCACCACGCCCTTTAAGAGCCTCGTCATGAGATATGCGGTCTGGGGGGTGATGACGTGGCCCTTGGGTATCTCGGAGCCGTAGAGGGTCTTTATCTCCAGGTCGGTGAGCGACAGCCCGTCCCGCTCGGTCGTGCGCTCGGCCTCCTCGAAGAGCTCGGCGTTGAGCTCGCCCGGATCGATCTTGGGCCGGTCTGCGGCAAAGGCGCGCCTGTCGTTCTCACTGGAGGCCAGCGGCGCATCGGTCTCGGCGATCTCCGTCTTCGGGGCGTGGATCGATTCGATCACGTTGCCCTTGTTGTCCTCGATCCTCGTGATCGCGACCGCCCTAATCCTCTCCCCGCCGTTGTCGAACATGGAGTAGGCCTGCACCATCTCCAGCAGGTAGACCGCGTTGGCGCCGAGCGCCATCGAGAGGTACTTGTCGATCTGCGTGGTGATCCCCATCTTGCGCTGGTATGCGGCGAGATAGTGCGTGCCGATGTCGTAGACGATCTTCACCGTGGGTATGTTGCGCGAAAATTTGATGGCGTTCATGAAGGGGGTGGGGCCGTTGAATTTACCGCCGTAGTTCTTGGGGCTCCAGACGTCGGTCCTTCCGACCTTGTACGCCACCGGCTCGTCCACGATGGTCGTGTTGTACGTGTAGCCTTTGTCGAGAGCCGCGGAGTAGGCGAACGGCTTGAAGGAGGAGCCCGGCTGGCGCAGGGCCTGCGTCGCGCGGTTGAACTCGCTCCGGGCGAAGTCGTATCCGCCCATCATCGCCTTTATGTAGCCGGTGCGCGGGTCCATGGCGACCAGCGCGCTCTGCAACTCCGGTTCCTGGTAGAGCTCGAACGCGCCGTCGTCTTTAAGCCTCACCGTCACCACGTCGCCGACCTTGAAAATCCTGTGAGGATCGGAGACATAGTTGTAGTTGTCCGCGCCGAAAGAGAACTTGCTGTAGGGCCGGGCCCACATGTAGCCCGAGTGGGGGATCGCGCCCTGCGTCTCGCCCGCCTGGATGAGGGCGTCCTGCCCGCTGAAACCGGTGACAACTGCGCTGTAAGAGCTGCCGGGCTTTATCTTTGCGACCCTGGCCTCCGCGAGGTTCCTGGCCGGCCATCGAATGACCGTGTCCTGCGATTCGATCTCCCGGGCGATCTCCCTCGCCTTCGCGGCGACCTGGGACTCGGGCACGTGCTCCAGCGGCCCCCTCCACCCCTTTCGCCTGTCCAGGGACTCGAGGCCCAGGCGCACCGCGCGCGCCGCGTCGCGCTGCATCTTCACGTTCACCGTCGTGTAGATCTTGAGCCCCCTGTGATAGAGGAACTCGTCGCCGTATTTCTCCTTGACCAGCCTGCGCACGTGCTCGGAGAAATAGGCGGCGTCGGGGTCGTCGAACTCCTTGTCGGTACCGGCTATGTAGATTTCGAACTTCTCCTCCGCGGCCCTTGCCGCCTCCTCCTCCGTGATGTGCCCCTCCTCGACCATGCGCCCGAGGACGTGCTGCTGGCGCGCGCGGGCCTCGGCGGGGTTGTTGATCGGAGAGAAGTTGGTGGGAGCGGTAGGCATGCCGGCCAGCAGGGCTGTCTGGCCCAGGGTGAGCTCGCTCAGCGGCTTTTTGAAGTAGTTTCGGGCCGCCGCGACCACGCCGTAGGCGCGGTTCCCGAGATATATCTGGTTGAGGTAGAGGGTGAGGATCGTCTCCTTGTCGAGATAGCGCTCCAGGCGCGTGGCGAGTATCGCCTCCTTCACCTTGCGCGAGACCTTCCTCTCCCTGGAGAGCAAAAGCGAGCGGGTGATCTGCTGGGTGATGGTGCTGCCGCCCTGTTTTATCTCGCCCGCCTGCAGGTTGGCGACGAAGGCGCGGGCGATCGATCGCATGTCAACGCCCTTGTGCTCGAAGAAGCGCGAGTCCTCGGCGTCGACGAACGCCTCGACGACCTTTCTGGGGATTTTTTCGTAGGGGATGAATATGCGGCACTCGGTCCAGAACTCGGCTATCTTTGTGCCGTCGTCGGCAAAGACCTCGCTGATCACCGGGGGCCTGTAGTCCTCAAGCGTCTTGATGTCTGGCAGGTCCCTTGCGAAGAAGAAATAGACCCCGAGAAAGGCCACGGTGACGAAGACTATGATGCAGGCGACGAACGAGAGCAGGAATTTGATGACGCGCATGCCGTCGCCCACGACCATCAGCATGCGGTTTAGTAAGGGGGATTGCATCTGGGATCGATTCTCCTCGAGAACCCCTGATCAGCACGTACAAGTCACGAGTAACGAGT
>JAFGMW010000049.1 GCA_016927275.1 Pseudomonadota bacterium | reverse complement strand
TGCAATAAACCGGCCAAAGGGTCCGAAAACGGCAAAATCCACAACATAATGATATATTACAATATTTTAGATTCGAGCAACAGGGCGTAAAAATCTCGTTTTGAAAACAACGCCGCGGAGCGGCAAAAAATTGACGTTCGGGATTCACCCGCCCAGCGCAGCCTTGCTGCGTTTGCGCCGATGGGCATTGACGCCGAAGCGGTGGGCCTCGTCGCGTATGCGCATGAGGAGCAAAAGCTCCTTTGACCCGCGCCTGAAATTTATGGGGTTCTTGCGTCCGGGGATGAAGACCCGGTCGGCGTGGCCTTTCTTCTCACCTTTTGCGATAGCGGCGACAGGCACGCCGGCGCCGTTTTCCGCAAGGGCGCGCTGCGCTATCGCCAGCTGGCCCTTGCCGCCGTCGACGAGCATGAGATCGGGCGGCGTGCGTTCGCGGTCCGCCCCGCGCAGCGAGACGTCGGCCCGGAACCTTCGCGAGATGACCTCGTGCATCATTGCGTAGTCGTCCGGGGTGTCCAGGGTCTGTATGTTGTAGATGCGGTAGCGCGACTTGTCCGGCTCGCCGCACGAGAAATGGACGATCGAGCCCACCGCCTCCCTGCCGCTCAAATTCGATATGTCCACGCACTCGATCGCCTCGGGGACATTGCCGAGCTTGAGCGCGCGGCCGATCCTCTCCAGTATCTCCGCCGCGCCCCGCGAACGCGCCTTGAGCGCCAACGCCTCGCGGGCGTTGGTTCGCGCGAGCGCGACGAGCCTGCGCATCTCCCCTCGCGCAGGGGACGATATCCGCACCCTGCCGCTGCGCCGCTCGGACAGGATCCCCTCCACCGCGCGCGCGCCCTCCGGCATTGCGTGCACGAATATCTTCGGCGGTATCTCCGAACTCTCTGCGTAGTGCTGCAGGAGGAACTCCTCGACCGCCTTGGCGTCCCCGGATGCGGGGTCCCCTGCCATGAAGGAGCGACGGCCGGTGAGCGCCCCCTTCCTCACCTTGAGCACGCATATCGCGGCCCTGGCGCCCTGCCTCGCGATCCCCACCGCGTCGTGATCGCCGCCTGCGTGCCTGACCACGGACTGCTTCTCGATCACGGTGCGCAGCATCTCGATCGCATCGCGGAACCTGCCGGCCTCCTCGTAGCGCATGCCCTCGGAGGCCTCGGCCATCTCCCCCTCGAGTATCCGAAGCAGCTCGGCGCTCCTCCCCGAGAGAAACATGACCGCCTCGTCCACCCGGCGGGCGTACTCCTCTGCGCTCGCCTTGCCCGCGCAGGGTCCGCTGCATCGGCCGATGTCGTACTTCAGGCAGGGGCGGATGCGGTTCGCGAACGTCCGATCGGAGCAGGTCCTGATGAGGAAGTACCTGACGATCTGCTCCACAGCCTCGCGCGCAGCGAGCGAGGAGTCGTAGGGCCCGAAGTACGAGGCGCCGTCCTTCGTGGGCCTGCGGGTGAGCGAGATGCCGGGCGAGGGGTGCTCCGTGCCGATTCTTATGGAGACGTATGTCTTGTCGTCCTTGAGGTTTACGTTGTAGCGGGGGCGGTGCCTCTTGATCAGCGTGTTCTCGAGGAGCAGGGCCTCCTTCTCCGTGTCCGTGACTATGAAGTCGATATCGCCGGTGCGCTTGAGCAGGAACTTGAGCTGCGGCCTCCCGCCCGCCACGCGAGCTTCGCCTGCGGCGGCGTAGGCTGCTCGCGAGGCGATGCGGGCGGGCTCGTCTCTGAAATACGATGCCACTCGATCGCGCAGGCGTTTTGCCTTGCCCACATAGATCACGTCGCCTGCCTTGTCTTTGAATAGATAGACGCCCGGCTTGCGGGGAAAGGATTTAATTTTGTCTGAGAGCTGCTTCATGTTTGAATCGTTTTGGCTTCGGTTCCTGTCATCGGATCATTCCCTTCGACAAATTCCAAGCACCAAATCTCAAATTCCAAATAAATTCCAAGCACCAAATCTCAAATTCCAAATAAATTCCAAATTTCAATGATCGAATGACCAAGGGGTTTTGTTTGGAGTTTGGCATTTGGAATTTGGTTATTGGTCATTGTTTGGAATTTGGTGCTTGGGATTTGGAATTTCATTTATTGCCCCCCGACCCGCCGCCACCCGAAGCCTCACCAATGATATGCAAAAAAGGCCGGGATATCATCCCGGCCTTTTGTTCACCTGTCACGAGTTACGAGTCACGAGTCACGAGTCACGGCCTCTAGAACAGCGACGACAGCATGAGGGAGGCGTTGTGTATCTTGTTGGTCTGCGTGCCCGTTATGTCGTCGAAGTCGGTCGTGAGCGTGTAGGCGGCCTGGAGCTTGAGGTCGTTTTCGAAGATGTAGTAGTTGAACCCGCCGCCGAACTGCCAGGAGTCGTTGTCAGGCCCCTGCCGGATGATCTGGCCCGCCTGCGCCGCGATCTCAAGCTTCTTCGGGAGTATGTAATAGCCCGCGGCCGCGTAGTAGCCTATGTCCGTGAGCTTGGGCCTGCTCCAGACAACGGTGGTGCCTGGGCTCGTGATGCTTGTGCGGCGATAGTACCCCTCGGTCGTGAAGGCAAACCCGCCCCAGCGCAGCCCCACGCCGAGCGACGAGGTCCACAGGTACTTTATGTCCGCGTTGGTGTTGGGGTCGGTCCTCTTCCCCTGGTACATGCTGCCGAGGTTGACCGTGAGCTTGGGCGTCTCGGAGCAGTCGAAGTCGGTCATCTTGCCGGGCACCGGGTCGAGTATGTTGAATCCGGTGCGGAACCCGAACGACATCTTCATGTCCGGGTTGATCACGTAGTTGGACTCGGAGCCATTGACGAACGAAAGGGAATAGTACCACTTCCAGTATCCTCCCGAAAAATTGACCCCCAGGCCGTCGGGCACGCCGAAGCTTGGGCGCAGGGGGGTGAGGTTCGAGATCCCGTCGTCCTGCGTGTTGGTTATCGGCGCCTCGGGCAGCAGATACCAGGCGGAGCTCGTCTCGGACATCATGTCCAGCGGAAGGCCGACCATGCCGACTGTCATCACGAACTGGGGTATTAACTCTATCGAAGCGAACGCCCCGGTGACCTGGACGGTCTGGAAGTTCTGAGTGCCCACGTCGGTGATGGCGTGCTTGAGCGTGAACCCCATGGAAACGATGTCGTGCAGTTCGGAGAAGATGTTGAGCTGCGCCCTCCTTATGTTGAACGAGAGCTGCTTCTGCTGGGTCGCCGAGTTCTGGTAATAGAACTTCGTCTGGAGTCTGCCCGTCAGCTTGAGCAGGTACTCCTGATCGTCGCTGGCGATGAAGAACCCGCCGTCATAGCCCGAATTGGCGGCAAATGCCTTTGCCGGCACTGCCAGGGCCATGGTGATGAGCGCAATTGCGATGGCAAGCCTTTTCATACACGCTCCTTTCGGTGCCTCAGGCGAAAGCCCTCTAAGTTGTTGGAATTATAGAAAAAACCCCCATTCCTCCTGAGCAATATACGGAAATTCGCCTTGAATATCAAGGAATTAATTGGCCGGGGAGGCCGCAAACTCAATTTCTCCGCCGCTCCCCTCGAAACTCGCCCGCCCCATCTTGAGATCGGTCGGTGAAAGCCCGCCGGTCGCGGCCAGAATCGGCAGGTCCCATTTGGCCAAAGCAGGGCAGGAGAGATTGTCGGAGCGCTCGACGAGCTCGAAGCGTATCGAGGCGTAGCCGAACAGCTCCCGCTCCCAGCCCGCTGCGACGAACGATGCGGCAAGCCCGTCGTAGTCGCCGGGCTGACCGATCCCCATGAGCCCCTGGTTCGCCCCTGCGCAGGCAACGGTGTTGCCGCTCGCGGGATCGATCACATGGACCTCCAGCGCCCCGGCGGTCTGGCGCCCCGCGGTGAAGGCGAGGCCCGTGATTTGCGTTGCGAGGAGGTCGGCCAGCCTCGCAACCGGCGCGCCGAAATGCTCCGGGCTTATGTTCCTGAACGTCACATACCCGTCGCCGTTGGTGAACTCGGCCCTCTCGCCGACCAGATCCCCCACGCAGGCGAACTCGGTCTCCCCTATCAATTTGGGGCCTGATCCCTCCTGAGCGTAGAGCGCGAGCCTGGCCTTGATGTCGGGAAACTCAGGATCCGTGCCGTCGAGGCACGGGAGCTGAAATCCCAGCGCAGCATAGAGCGTCTTGCCCGCCCTGATGGAGCTCATCGATGCATCGGAGACCTGGCACTGGGCTCCTCCCTGGGTTTCGGCGTATATGTAGAAGCGAGGGCTCTGGCCGTCCGGCGCCTCGTAATCGAAGTAGAGCCTGTCTATGTAGAGCCCGGCGGTCATCGCAGGCGCCATGGAGCGAACGCTCATCGGGCCGTCCGACTTGGGCCTGAGCATCGCCGCCGCGCGGCCGTTCTGGGCCCATATCATCCCATCGAGCAGCCCATCAGAGGTGAGCTCGCGCGACTCGCCGGCCAGGTCGTCCTCGGGGCCTATCGGCTCGGGGCACGCGCCCGCGTCCTTCTCGACGAACATGAGCTTGAATCGGGCGACCGAGTCCACCGAGACCCCTTCGACCTTTCTGAACGGGACGCCGAGCCCTCCGTAGTAGACCCCCTCGGAGCCGAGGTCATCCATCCCGTCCTCCTGGGTCGTGCACGCCACGTCCTGGCCGGTGGCGGCGTCCCGTATGTAGACCGAGAACTCGCCCCTGCCGCCGTACTCGTCCTCCATGCCGCCGTTCATGTAGAGCTGGTCGAGGACTATGGATGTGACCTGGCTTATATCGAGCACAGGGCCGGTGAGGTCCGCACCCCCGCCGCCGCCGCAGCCGGCAACAAGGACCATCGCGAGCGTCATAAAAGGAATGCAGGCGCGAGCGAGTTTCATATTCTCCCCCTTCGATGATTTCGGGCAGATTAGCATAATTCCGGGACTAATAGAAGGGTTTCGTGACTCGTGACTCGTGACTCGGGACTCGGGACACGGAATTCGGGACTCGGAACTCGGGACTCGGAACTCGGGACTCGGAATATTGCTCGAAAAAATGGATGGCCCTGTTGAGCGGCGCCTGAGAACGCCGGCTTCAGTAGCCTATATGCCCGGCGTTCGAGGCGCAGGTGAGGAGACGGCGTCTGAGGCGACGAACCGTAGCGAGACAGGGCCGTACATTTTTTCGTGACGACGACTAGGACTGCAAACCGACGCGGCGGTCCTCGAGCTCCGAGACCCGGTCGCGGAGGCGCGCCGCCTCCTCGAACTCCAGCCGCTTGGCATGAGCGAGCATCTGGCTGCGAAGCTTCTTGATCAGGGCCGGGATCTCGTCATCGGAGACGTACTCCTCGCCCGGCCCTGCCGGGGTCACGTAGTCCTGCTCGTAGATGGAGTGGAGCACGTCGCTGATCTTCTTCTTTATCGTCTCCGGGGTGATGCCGTGCTTTTTGTTATAGGCCTCCTGCAGCTTCCGGCGGCGCATCGTCTCGTCGATCGCGCGCCTCATCGAGTCGGTAACGCTGTCCGCGTAGAGGATCACCCTGCCGCCCACGTTGCGCGAGGCGCGGCCGAAGGTCTGGATGAGCGAGCGGGCGGAGCGCAGAAACCCCTCGCGGTCGGCGTCCAGGATCGCGACCAGCGAGACCTCGGGGAGATCGAGCCCCTCGCGCAGGAGGTTGATGCCAACCAGCACGTCGAACTCGCCGAGCCTCAGCGAGCGCAGGATCTCCATCCTCTCCAGCGACTCCACGTCGGCGTGCAGGTACCGCACCCGCACCCCCCTCTCCCTGAAATACTCGGTGAGCTCCTCGGCCATGCGCTTGGTGAGGGTGGTCACCAGCACCCTCTCTTCCAGCTCGACGCGCTTTCTTATCTCCGAGAGCAGGTCGTCCACCTGTCCGGCCACCGGCCTCACCTCCGGCTCAGGGTCGATGAGGCCCGTGGGGCGGACGATCTGCTCCGCCACGAGCCCCCCCGATCTCTGCAGCTCGTAATCGGCCGGAGTGGCGGAGACGTAGACCACCTGGTTCGTGAGCCTCTCGAACTCCTCGAACTTCAGCGGCCTGTTGTCGAGCGCGGAGGGCAGCCTGAAGCCGTACTCCACCAGCGTCTCCTTTCGCGCCCGGTCGCCGCGGCTCATGCCTCCGATCTGCGGCACGGTGATGTGGCTCTCGTCCAGCACGAGCAGGAAGTCCGAGGGGAAATATTCCATGAGGGTGGGCGGCGCCTCGCCGGGTGCGCGGCCGGTGAGGTGGCGCGAGTAGTTCTCTATGCCCTTGCAGAACCCCATCTCCTCCATCATCTCCAGGTCGTAGATCGTGCGCTGCTCTATGCGCGCGCGCTCGAGGGGCTTGTTCCCCTTCTCGTAATGCTGGATCCGTTCGCGCAGCTCGTCGCGGATCGCGCCCATCGCCTGCTTCATCCTCTCCTCTGGCGTTACGTAGTGGCTGCCGGGGAAGATGGTGACGTCGGAGAGCTCCTGAATCGGTTTTCCCGTGAGCGCGTCTATCTCCATGATGCGGGAGAGCTCGTCGCCGAAGAACTCGAAGCGCACCGCCTTGGCGTCCTCGTAGGCGGGGATGACCTCGACCGTATCGCCCCGCACCCGGAAGGTGCCGCGGTGGAAGTCCATGTCGTTGCGCTGGTACTGGATGTCGACGAGGCGGCGAAGCAGCCGGTTGCGGTCGATCGTCTCGCCCCTGGCCGTCTTCACCATCATGCTCTGGTAGGCCTCCGGGCTGCCCAGGCCGTAGATGCAGGAGACGCTGGCCACGATGATCACGTCGCGGCGCGTGAGGAGCGAGTGCGTGGCCGAGTGGCGCAGCTTGTCTATGCGCTCGTTTATGTCCGAGTCCTTCTCTATGTAGAGGTCCTGCGCAGGGAGATACGCCTCGGGCTGGTAGTAGTCGTAGTAGCTCACGAAATACTCGACCGCGTTCTCAGGGAAGAGATCGCGGAACTCGGCATAGAGCTGGGCTGCTAGCGTCTTGTTCGGCGCCATCACGAGCGTGGGTCTGTTTGTGTTGGCGATGAGATGGGCGATGGAGAAGGTCTTGCCGCTGCCCGTCACACCCAGCAGCGTCTGATGCTTCTTCCCCGCAAGCACGCCCTCGGTCAGGCGCTCTATCGCCCTGGGCTGATCGCCCTTTGGGGTGAATTCTGTAACAAGATTGAATATTGTCATGAACTAAAATTTCAAATCCCAAATAACAATGACCAAATAAATTCCAATGATCTAATTTCCAATAATCAAAACCCTGGGCTTTGTTGGAATTTGGTGCATGGTTATTGATGCTTGTTTGGTCATTGGGATTTGGTGCTTGGATTTTATCTAAGTTTCCATTCGGTCGTGCCGTCGGGCTTGTCCTTGAACTCCACGCCTAACTTCGCGAGCTCGTCGCGGATGGCGTCTGCGCGCTTGAAGTCCTTGGCCGCGCGAGCGGCCTTTCGCTCGGCGATGAGGCGCTCGACCTCCGCCGTGTCCACGCCTGACTTGGCCTGGACCATGGCATGGGTGCGTTCGCGATAGGCTGCGGGATCGGAGCCGAACACGCCGAGCACCGCGCCTGCTATCTGCTGCATGTGCGAGAACTGCAGCACCGCCCATCCGGCAAACGGGGTTGGGCACTGCTCGCTGTCCAGGAACCTGTTCACGAGCCTCACCGCCTCGAATATCAGCCCTGCCGCCCGAGCGGTGTTGAAGTCGTCGTCCATGGCCGCGTCGAAGCGCTCGTCGAACTGAGTGAACAATTCGCGGAGTTCCTTTGCCTCTTTCAACCCGCCTGGATCATCGGACACGGACTTGCCGGGATATATCGCATGGAGCCTCTCAGCGGTCTCGTAGAAGCGATCGAGCGATGATCCAGCCTCTGCGAGCGCCTTCTCGGTATAGTCCAGAGGCGAGCGATAGTGCGAGGAGAGGATGAACAGCCTCACCGCCTCTGGGTCGTGGTGCTTTATCACTTCGCGGATCGCGGTGATGTTGCCGAGAGATTTGCTCATCTTCTCCGCGTTTATGTTTATGAAGCCGTTGTGCAGCCAGTAGCGCACGAACTGGCAGCCGCAGGCGCCCTCCGCCTGCGCGATCTCGTTCTCGTGGTGCGGGAAGATGAGATCGCGGCCTCCGCCGTGTATGTCGAACGGCTGCCCCAGGTACTTGGAGCTCATGGCAGAGCACTCTATGTGCCAGCCGGGTCGGCCCTCGCCCCAGGGAGATTGCCACCTGGGCTCTCCAGGCTTGGCCTTCTTCCAGAGCGCGAAGTCGAGCGGGTCCTTCTTTCTCTCGTCCACCTCCACGCGCGCGCCGCTCTCCAGATCCTCGATGTTCTTCTTCGAGAGTTTGCCGTAGCTCGGGAACTTGCGCACCGAGAAGTAGACGTCGCCATCCACCTCGTAGGCGATGCCGCGCTGGATCAGCTGCTCGATCGTTGCGATCATCTCAGCGATGTGGGCGGTCGCCATTGGCTTGACATCGGGGTCCAGCACGCCGAGCGCAGCCATGTCCTCCTCGTACTCCTTGATATATTGCTCCGAGATATCGGTGCAGGATCGGCCCTCTTTTTTGGATCGGTTGATGATCTTGTCGTCCACGTCCGTGTAGTTGCGCACGTACGTCACGTCGAAGCCGCGGTGTTTGAGGTGCCTGTATATCATGTCGAACACCACGGCTGCGCGCGCGTGGCCCAGGTGGCAGGTGTCGTACGCGGTGATGCCGCACACGTACATGCCGACCTTGGGCGGCGCAAGCGCCACGAACTCCTCTTTCTTCTGCGTCATCGTATTGTAGACAACCAGCGGCATAATTAATTCCTCTTTTCGGATGAGGCGGGTCCTGGCATCGAATCTGATATCCTTCTTTCGCTACGGCTCCTCGCCTCACACGCCGTCTCGTCGCCTGCGCCTCGGACGCCGGAGCATATA
>JAFGMW010000048.1 GCA_016927275.1 Pseudomonadota bacterium | reverse complement strand
GTATCGGCACCTGCGAGGATATGTTGCTTAGTAAAATTATTCATTTTAATCAACTCATCAGGAGAGGGCATCCCGGGGGCCCGATCGCTCCCCGGTTTGCATTTGCCCGGATCTGTGACATACGAATCCAGTCTCGAAAGGGGGGCTTGCATGTCGAAAACCATTGTCGCGATAATCGGGAGCTATCGGAGGGGATGCATCACCGAGCAGACGGTCGACGCGATGCTCGCGGAGATCGAGCGGCGAGGCGGCCGCACCGAGAAGATCCTGCTCACGGAGAAGAGGATCGAGTTCTGCAGGAACTGCCGGGCGTGCACCCAGGAGGCCGCGGAGAAGAGGCGGGGCAGATGCGTCATTGAGGACGAGATGGAGGGGATCCTCGATTCGATCGACTCCGCCTCAGCCGTCATCCTGGCGGCGCCGGTCAACTTCAGCAACACGACCGCCATCATGAAGCGATTCATCGAGCGGCTCATCTGCTACACCTACTGGCCCTGGACCAGAATGATCCCCGCCAGCCGCATAAAGCGCGAAAGGAGGAGGGCGGTGCTCTTCACATCGAGCGGCGCGCCCGCGATCGTCAACAGGATCATCATGCCGTGCCCGCTCAAGGCCCTGAAGGTGGCTGCGGACGTCATGGGGGCGCGGGACAAGAGGACCATCTACATGGGGCTGGCCGGCAAGGACCCGGGTCAGAACCTCGGCGCGCGCGATCTGTGCCGGGCGAATTCGGCCGCCGCCTGGCTCCTCGGCTGAATCAGATATCCTCGAGCGCGGAGCGGAACTGCATCGCCTCCGCGAGGTGCGGCACGCCTATCTCCTTTGCCAGCTCCAGGTCCGCGATCGTGCGGGCGACCTTGATGACCCTGTGCACCGCCCGCGCGGTGAGGTGCGCCTTCGCGGCAGCGGCCTTGAGAAAGGCGCCCTGCGCCGCGCCCAGCCTGCAGTGCCTGTTTATCGACCTGCCGCTCAGGTGCGAGTTGAGCTCCTCCCGGTTTCCGTAGCGCGACTCCTGCATGCGGCGCGCGGCCATCACCCTCGCCTTTATCTCCGACGATCCCTCCTCGGGGATGAAGTCGATCAGCGATTCGTGCGGAGGGGGGGACACCTCCACGTGCAGGTCTATGCGGTCGAGCATGGGCCCCGAGACCTTGCCGCGATACTTGCGGATCTGCTGTATGCTGCACGTGCACGGCCTGGCCGGGTGGCCGTAGTAGCCGCAGGGGCAGGGGTTGAACGCCGCGGCCAGCATGAACCGGGCCGGATAAGTGAGGCTTATCCCCGCGCGCACTATGCGAACGCAGCCCGACTCCATGGGCTGGCGGAGCACCTCGAGCACGTCGCGCCGGAACTCCGCCATCTCGTCGAGGAAGAGCACGCCGTTGTGCGCCAGCGATATCTCGCCGAGCCTCGCTGCGCCGCCCACGCCTCCGCCTATGATGCCCGCGTAAGAGGCGGAGTGGTGGGGCGCTCGGAACGGGCGCTCGGTGGGGAGCGAGTCGCGCTCGGCGAGGAGCCCGTGCCAGCTGCGGATCTTGAGCACCTCGAGCGCCTCGCGCTCGGTCAGCGGCGGCAGTATCGTCGGCAGCCGCTCCGCGAGCATCGTCTTTCCCGTGCCGGGGGGGCCGACGAGGGCCAGGTTGTGGCCGCCGGCGGCCGCGATCTCGATCCCGCGCTTTGCCATGGGCTGGCCCTTCACCTCGGCGAGGTCCAGCGGGTTGGCGGTCTGCCCCGCCTCCCCGCGCTCCGGCAGCTCGCACGGCCTCGCCTCCCCGTTTATGAACTGCACCGCGTGCGCGAGGTCCCGCACGCCGGCGACCTCTATGCCGCTGGCGAGCGACGCCTCCAGGGCGTTCTCGGCGGGCACGATCACGCCGTCGAGGCGCGCATCCTTCGCGGCGATCGCCATCAGCAGCGAACCGCGGATGGGGAGGATCCTGCCTGTGAGCGAGAGTTCCCCCGCGATGAGAAAGCGCCTGCCGTGGCCGGTCCCCACGACCCCGACCGCGGTGAGGAGGCCCGCAGCGATGGCCAGGTCGTAGTGCGCGCCCACCTTCTTGAGGTCGGCAGGCGCCAGGCTCACGATCGTCTTTCGGTTGGGCAATGCGAAGCCGGAGTTTCTTATCGCGCTGCCCACGCGGTCGCGCGCCTCCCGCACCGCGGTCTCGAGCAGCCCGATCATGTTCCAACCGGGCATGCCCTGGGTGCGCACGTCCACCTCGACCTTGACGATCTGTGCGTTGACCCCGCAGAGGGCCGCGGAATAGACGTGGGACAGCATGCACCTGTCTTAAGCAAGGGTCGTGCCTCGGATTTCACCTTTGATTACAAGGGTGGGATCGTTCGGGGGTGCTGCGTTTCGCTGCAGCGCTGCCCGCGGGAGGGCAGTCCCATCAGTAAGGACAGAGTATGTCCTCGCCCTCCACCGTGCAGATGATGGGCTGATTGTTCGCGTCGTAGCAGGTGAGGGTGCCGTCGGGGTTGAGCTGCTCCTCGCAGTAGAGCTCGATCTCCTGGCCTGCTGCCTCCTGCCCCTCCGCCCCCTGCTGGTTCAGGGCATCAGCTGCCTGCTGCTCATACTCAAAATCGTCGTAGGCGCCCTCGGTGCCCATGTAAGAGCCGGCGCCCGCCTGATCCGTAACCGCTGCCTCGTCGCTGCTGACGCCGCCCAGGCTTATCCTCCCGCAGCCGGCCGCCGGCTCCGACGACGCATCCGCCCCCGACTCCTGTCCCAGGGCAGTGCCCATGACCGGCAGGGCGATGAGGGCCGTCGTCAGCAACAATACAAAGATGCGCTCCTTCATGGCAGGCCTCCTCTGTAAATCTCACCACATCTGTTTATCAGCAACATCCGTGCCATGGACCGTTCAAAGGGCAGAGTCTAACCCATTGAATTATATTGTCTTAACTCCAGCCCTGCCGGTCGCCCCGCTCTCTTCGTGAGAAACGGCCGCCCTGACCGTCGAATCCATGACACCCGGGCAGGGGATCGTACCCGCTTGCTTTTTTCAGCTCTTTTGTCCAGATTGGGCGGCCAACGCGGGGGGAGAAGATGTCGGAAAAGCTCATCGTCATAGGCGCCGGGGCCGCCGGGCTCACCGCCGCGATCTACGCGGCGCGCGCGAACCTGGGTCCCCTGGTCATAGAGGGGCTTCAGCCGGGCGGCCAGCTCACGATCACCACCGACGTGGAGAACTTCCCGGGCTTCGTCGATCCGATCGAGGGGCCCGCGCTCATGGGCTCCATGCGCAGGCAGGCGGAGCGCGTGGGCGCGCGCTTCATGCGGGGCGAGGTGACGGCCGCCGATCTGTCGAAGCGGCCGTTCGCGGTGGAGCTGGGCGGAGAGAGGCTCGAGGCCCGGGCGCTCATAATCGCGACCGGCGCATCGGCCCGCTGGCTCGGTCTCCCTTCGGAGAGGCCGCTTTACGGAAAGGGCGTCTCGGCTTGCGCCACCTGCGACGGGTTCTTCTACCGCGGCAAGGAGGTGGCGGTGGTGGGCGGGGGCGACACCGCCGTCGAGGAGGCGCTCTTCCTCACCAACTTCTGCGCGAAGGTCACAATCGTCCACAGGCGCGACGAGCTGCGCGCGTCGAAGATCATGAGGAGGAGGGCCGAGGAGAACGAAAAGATCGAGTTCGCGTGGAACTCGGTGGTCGACGAGATCCTGGACGTGGCCAGGGGCGAGGTCACCGGGCTTCGCCTCAAGGACGTGAAGAGCGGGGAGAAGAGGGTTCTTTCCTGCTCCGGCGTGTTCATAGCCATAGGGCACGACCCTGCGACAAAGCCGTTCAGCGGGCAGCTCGCCATGGACGGGCAGGGCTACATAGTGACGAAGAAATCGACGATGGAGACCTCTGTGCCCGGCGTCTTCGCGGCAGGCGACTGCCAGGACACGGTCTACAGGCAGGCGATCACCGCGGCCGGCACCGGCTGCATGGCGGCCATCGACGCCGAGAGGTTCCTGCAATCGAAGTGAACAGTGAACAGTGGATAGAAAAGCAAAGATCGGTCTCACCATGCAGGCGGCGATCGTCGCGCTCTCGCTGTTCGCCCCCGCTGACGCGGCGGCGCGCGAGTTCCCCGGTTTCGGCCCGCTCGTGAGCCGCGTGCAGAACCCGGTGTATCTCCAGAACCTCTCGCTCACCCCGCGCAGCGCCGAGGCGCTCCCCGAGGGGACCCTCGACGCGCGCATCGACTCCGCATACTCCAACATGTTCGAGAAGGAGGGCAACGCCGGCGCTTCGCTGAACCTCGACATGGAGCTGTGGAGGCTCGCGGTCATGGCCGGCTACGGCGTGGGCAGGGGGTTCGAGGTCGGGGTGCAGATCCCCATGTACAAGATGTGGGGAGGGTTCCTCGACGGGTTCATACAGGAGTTCCACAGGGCCTTCGGGTTCCCCAACGGGGGCAGGGAGCTCGTGCAAAACGGCGAGTTCCACTACAGCTTCGCGGCCGGCGGCCGGACCCTCTTCGACTTCCCCCCGGTTGACTGGGGGCTGGGCGATCTCTCGGTGTATGTGAAGCACCAGCTCACCGGCGAGGACGACGACTGGCCTGCGATCGCGTGGTTCGCCGACATCAAGTTCCCAACCGGCCGCCGCTCCCGCGGGCTCGGGAGCGGCAGCCCCGACTTCGGCTTCGGCGTCGCCGTTGACACGTCGTGGAAGAGGCTGCACGGGTACGCCAACGTCGGCTACTTCGTGCTCGGCGGGAACGATTCAATCGATGAATTCGTGTACAATCAGATGTTCTCTTACGTGTTGGCCGGCGAGATCTCGATAATCCCCTGCCTCTCGTTCATGGTCCAGATCGAGGGGGGCACGCCGCTTCTGCACGGCACGGGCCTCGATGCCTGGGACGGGATACCCATGGACCTGATCGTGGGATTCAAGGGGGAGGAGAGGGACCTCTTCGGAGAATGGGGCGATCTCGTCTGGCAGGTCGCGTTCGCAGAGGACATAACGAGCCGGGGGCCGTCGGTGGATTTCACCGTGTACATGTCGGTCGGCGTGCGCTTCGACCTTACGGAGAGGAAGAGGGTGGTCGGCGACTGGCTGGCACAAAAGCCGTGACTGGTGACTAGTGACTCGTAACTGGCGGGAGCACGCCAGTCACCAGTAACGAGTCACGGATCTAAAACGGGACGTCGTCCGGGCCGCTCCCTGCGTCGAACGGCGTGGCGTTTGTCGCGTCGAACGACGCCGGTTCGCTGGCCGCCTTCCTCTCGCCGGTCGGGCTGCCCAAAAACTGCACGCGCTGGGCCACCACCTCCGTGGTGTAGCGCTTGTTGCCCTCCTTGTCGTCCCACTGGCGCGTGCGCAGGCTCCCCTCTATGTAGACAGGCCGGCCCTTGGAGAGGTATGTCGCGCAGTTCTCCGCCTGCTGTCCCCAGACCACGATGCGGTGCCATTCGGTGCGCTCCTGCTTCTGGCCGCTCTTGTCGTTCCAGCGCTCGGTGGTCGCGATGTTGAAATTGGTCACAACCTGGCCTGTGCCGGTGACGCGCTTCTCCGGGTCTCCGCCCAGGTTTCCGATCAGTATCACCTTGTTCACGCTCGCCATGGTGCACTCCTTGGTGTGGGGTTTATGGTGCCTTCGATCATTGAGCCTTGCCTATCCTGCGCTCCAGCGCAAGAGATTCGTGCTTCCACTGGTCGTAGGAGATGTCCCTGCGCCAGTGCGGAGCGAGCTCGTTGGCCTGTGCCAGCTCCTCGATCGCGTCCTTGACCTTGCCGTTCTCGAAGAGGGCCTCCGCCAGGGCGAGGCGGTTCTCGGGGTAGCCCGGGGCCAGCTGCACCGCCTTGCGCAGATAGGACTCGGCCAGCTCGATGTCCCGGGTGACGCTCCCCGGGTGGATGGCGGTCTGCGGGAGCTTTGTGTATATCTGGCCGAGCATGCGGTACGCGCCCGCGTTCTCGTAGCCGGGGTCGATCTGTATGATCTTCTCGCAGTCGGCCACCATCCTCTTCACGCCCCTCTGGTAGCCTGCGATGCGCACGCTGTGGTAGATCCCGGTGTTGACCGCGCGCCAGTAGTAGCAGCCCGGATTCTCGGGCGCGGCCATGAGGCAGCGCTCCGCAGCTTCGATCCCCTTTTCGGCGAGTCCCTGCTTGTCCCCGCGGCCCGGTTCGCGCAGGGCCGACTCCGCTGCGCTGCGGGAGGCCTGGAGCATGGCCTGCGGCCGCGCGACGTCGCCGGCCGCATAGAGGGAGCCCTGCTTCTCAGTGCCTGAGCATGCGGCGAGGGCGAGGGCGAGTGCGGCCAGGGCCGATGCGATCGGTTTTTTCCGGTTTGACATTGCAGCGCTCCTATCACGGTTGCATGCGGCCTTCAAGTCATTTTAATCCGCAGAGCTCCTTGATTGCTGCGTTGCAGGGCGCATCGCTCCTTCAAACCCTCCCGTTGACAGGGCTCAAGGCTTCCTTTAGTGTGCCCCGACTTCGGCGGCGTACCCAAATGGCTAAGGGGACGGTCTGCAAAACCGTTATCTACCGGTTCGATTCCGGTCGCCGCCTCATAAAACCGAGGTCTAGGGCTTAGGGCGCAGGGTTTAGGGAAAAACCTGGGCCCTTTTTTGTATCTCATTGTAATTAGATATTGATTCCCACTTCCCTATGACCTAAGCCCTATGCCCTATGCCTTGAAGTCGAGGCCCGGGTGGCGAAATTGGTACACGCAAGAGACTTAAAATCTCTCGAGGGTAAAACCTCATACCGGTTCGACTCCGGTCCCGGGCACAAGAAAGCCGTGACTCGTGACTAGTGACTAGTGACTGGTTGGAAAAGTTAAAGGGGGAATGGTGTTCGACCGCAGGGAATTTGTAGAATTCATGCTGGACAACGGCGTGGTCGGGTTCTTCGAGAGGCCGGTGACGCTCAAGTCCGGCCGCACCTCCAACTGGTACGTCAACTGGCGCACGGTCTCGGGCGACGCATTCCTCATAGACATGCTCTCGGACTTCCTCATTAAATTTGCCGATGACAGGGGCTGGGCGCCCGATTCGTTCTACGGCGTGCCCGAGGGCGCCTCGAAGCTCGGGATCATATCCACGCTCAAGCGCGCCCGCGCGCAGAAAGACTTTGCGCCGGGCAGGTACCCGCTGCCCATGGGCAGGGGCAAGCCCAAGGAGCACGGGGAACCGAGGGACCGCATGTTCCTCACCCCGCCGGCAGGGAGGATCGTCGTGGTTGAGGACGTCACCACGACGGGAGGTTCGCTTCTGGCCGCACTCGACAACCTGAGGCTCCTGGAGGTCGAGGTGATCGCGGCGGTCGGACTCACGAGCAGGATGGAGAGGCGCGACGACGGAAGCACGGTGGCGGCGGCGGTCCGCGCGATGGGTTGCGAATATCATGCCCTGAGCAGCGCAGAGGATTTTTTGCCCGCCGCCTTCGAAAGGCTTGCTCCCGGGCCGGAGATAGGCCGCGCGATCGAGGAGGAGTTCGCACGATACGGGGAGAAGCCTTTGAAGCTTATAGGAAATTGAACCGGATCCCGGGTCCCTGGTCCCGAAAAGGAGCGTCACATGATCATTTCCCAGCCCCGAAGCATCATCCCGGCCTGCGACGTGGAGGCGGAGCAGTACGAGGAGATACTCAAGGCCACTGCGGACCTCCCGGGGGTCGGCGGCTACAAGCTGGGCTTCGCGCTCGCGCTCTCCATCGGCCTTCCTCGCGCCGTCGAGATCGCCAGGCGCTACACGCACAAGCCGCTCATCTACGACCACCAGAAGGCGGGCAGCGACATACCGGACACCGGCAAGGCGTTCGCCCGCATCTGCCGTGAGGCGGGCATCGACGCGGTGATAATCTTTCCGCACGCGGGCCCTGAGACCGAGCGCGCGTGGATCGACTTTGCGCGCAACGAGGACCTGGGGGTGATCGTGGGCGGGCTCATGACGCACAAGAAGTTCGTGCGCAGCGAGGGGGGCTACATCGCAGACGAGGCGATCATCGAGCTGTACGAGAGGGCGGCCGGGCTCGGGGTCAACGACTACGTGGTCCCCGGCAACAACCCGACCGCGATCCGGAAGATCCGCGCCATGCTCGAGCGCGAGCACTCTCACCCCGTCTTCTACTCCCC
>JAFGMW010000047.1 GCA_016927275.1 Pseudomonadota bacterium | reverse complement strand
TAACCAGGATGACCCGTTCATTACCGCCAGTCACCAGTCACCAGTCACTAGTTACGGATCATATGAGCTACCAGGTACTCGCCAGAAAATACAGGCCGCAGAAATTCTCCGAGGTGGTGGGCCAGGACCACATCACCACGACCCTCAAGAACGCCCTCGCCCAGGGGAGGATCCACCACGCCTACCTCTTCACCGGGGTCCGCGGCGTGGGCAAGACCACCGTGGCGCGCCTCTTCGCCAAGGCGCTCAACTGCGAAAGCGCCCGCGAGTTCGAGCCCTGCGGCGAGTGCGGGCCCTGCCGCGAGATCACAGACGGCCGCTCGCTCGACGTTCAGGAGATCGACGGCGCGTCCAACAACGGCGTGGACGAAGTGCGCGAGATACGCGAGCGCGTGAAGTACGTGCCCTCCTCCTGCCGCTACAAGATCTACATCATCGACGAAGTCCACATGCTCTCCACCGCGGCGTTCAACGCGCTGCTCAAGACCCTCGAGGAGCCGCCGCCGCACGTCGTGTTCATGTTCGCCACCACCGAGTCCCACAGGCTCCCCGCGACCATACTCTCCCGCTGCCAGAGGCACGACTTCAGGCGGATACCGGCCCCGCTCATCTCCTCCGCCCTCTCGCGCATAGCCTCGCAGGAGTCGGTCTCCATCGAGGACGACGCGCTCAGGCTGATCGCGCGGGAGGCCACCGGGAGCCTGCGCGACGCCCAGTCGCTCTTCGACCAGGCGATCGCCTACTCGGGCAGGCAGATAAGCTACGAGTCGATGAAGGGGATGCTGGGCTTCCTCGACCGCGCGCTGCTCTTCGGCACCGTGGAGGCGGTACTGGCGAGGGACCCGGCGCGGGCGCTGGCCGCGCTCGACGAGATATTCTCCACCGGCGCCGACCTCGCCAGGTTCGCGGGCGACGTGCTGGAGGTGCTGAGGCACCTGCTGGTGCTCGCCGAATGCAAAGGGGAGCGCGTGAGCCTGGACCTCACCTCCGAGGAGTCCGATATCCTCCTCAAGCTGGCGAACGGGGCGGACGCCACTCTCCTCCACCAGATGTTCTCCACGTGGTACGGGATAGCGGAGCAGCTCTCACACTCGCCGTTCCCGAAGATGCTGCTCGAGGTGGGCCTCATGAGGATGTGCCGGATCGGCCCCGCGCAGCCGATAGCGGAGGTGGTGGCGAGGCTCGACGCCCTGCTCGACGAAGGGGCCGGGGCCGCGCCCGCGCCTGCGCCCGCACCATCCGCGCCGGCGCCTGAGCCGAGGCGCGAGATGGCGGCCGCCGAAGCGGAGTACGACGCGGAAGCAGCGCCGTCCGATCTCGCCTTCGAGCCGGTCGACATGGAGGTGGAGAGGCGCTGGCAGGAGTTCATGCGCTGGCTCGTGACCGAGAAGCCGCAGGCCGCGGCGATCGTCCAGCAGGGCTCGCTCGAATCGCTCTCTGCCGACTGCGCAAAGATCAGGTTCGACAACCCGCACTTCGCGGACATGCTCGCGGAGGAGGAACGCAAGACCTCGGTGGAGGGGCTCATGGCCGCGTTCTTCAAGCGGCCAATGAGGATCGCGATCAGCTCCGAGGCGGCGACCAAAGACGCCGCGAAGAGGCATGACAAGGCCGGGGACAAGAGCGCCCTGGTGAAGGAGGCTCTCAGCGACGACATCGTGCGGCAGGCTGCCGACATACTGGGCGCAAAGCTGCACGACGTCAAAACAAACTTCAGGTAAAGGGACATCTGTGAGTGGTGAGTGGTGAGTGGTGATATCACAGGAGTCAACAAGATGGACATGAAATCCATAATGAAGCAGGCGCAGGCGCTCCAGTCGGAGATGGCCAAAAAGCAGGAGGAGCTCTCCAAGAGGACCTTCGAGGCCTCCGCAGGGGGAGGCATGGTCACGGCGGCCGTCAACGGCAGGCACGAGCTGATCAAGCTCTCCATTGACCCCTCCGTGGCGGGTGGCTCCGACGTGCAGATGCTCGAGGACCTTGTGACCGCAGCGGTCAACGAGGCGTTCAAGAGATCCAGCGAGGCGATGCAGTCCGAGCTCTCCGGCATGATGGGGGGCTTAGGGGGACTGGGCGGGATGTTCGGGTGACCATGACTCCGATCGACAGGCTGATACACGAGCTGGCCAAGCTCCCGGGCATAGGCGAGCGCACGGCCCAGAGGCTCGCCTTCTTCATCCTCAGGCAGCCGAGGGAGTACGCGGAGGCGCTCTCCGGCGCGCTCGCGGACGTGAAGGAGAAGGTCCGCCTCTGCTCCGAGTGCCAGAACCTCACCGAGCGCGACCCGTGCGGAATCTGCGGCGACTCCCGCCGCATCCAGGACGTTATCTGCGTGGTCGAGGAGCCCTCGGACGTCATGGCGGTGGAGCGCACGCACTCGTTCCGCGGACGCTACCACATCCTGCACGGCGCCCTCTCGCCGCTGGACGGGATCGGCCCCGACGACATAAAGGTGGCGGAGCTCATACGCAGGCTCGAGTCGGGCGGCGTCTCGGAGGTGATCGTCGCGACAAACGCCTCAGTCGAGGGGGAGGCCACGGCGCTCTACCTCTCCAGGCTCATCAGGCCCACCGGCATACGCATCACGAGGCTCGCCAGCGGCATCCCGGTCGGCGGCAACCTCGAGTACATCGACGCATCCACCCTCTCCCGGGCCCTGGAAGAACGCCGGGAGATCTGAGCCCCGGCTTGCATTTCACCCCCCGGAACACGATAATGCCCCGCATGAACGCGAAGTCCCGCGCAATGCTCACCGCGCTCGGCGCCTCCACGGCGCTCACCCTGGCGAAGATAGCCGTGGGGCTTATCACCATGTCCATGGCGGTGCTGGCCTCGGCGCTCGACTCGCTCATGGACATCATCTCCATGACGATCGGGTTCGCCGCCGTGCGCACCTCGGATATGCCGGCAGATGACAAGCACCAGTTCGGCCACGGCAAGGCCGAGGCCATAGCCGGCCTCGTCCAGGCGACCCTCATCGCGGTCTCGGCAACGTTCCTCATCTGGCAGTCCTCGCACCGGATCATCGACGGATATGTGCTTAAGGACGAGGAGCTGGGCCTCGGCATGATCGTGGTCGCGCTCGTTGCGAGCTCGCTGCTGGCCCGCATGCTCCGAAGGACCGGCGAGTGCACGAACTCGACCGCGCTGGCCGCGAGCGCCTTGAACTACGGCTCCGACGTGTGGACCAACACCGGCGTGCTGGTCGCTCTCGGCCTCGAGCGATGGGGCCATGTGAAGAACGCCGATCCCATCATCTCCATCCTCATCTCGCTCTACATCGCCGCCTCCGCGATACGGATCGCAAAGGACTCGATCTCGCCGCTCATGGACCGCTCGCTCCCCAGGGAGATGCTCTTCGAGATCGAACATTGCGTGCGCGCCCACAGCCCGCGAGTCAGGGGCTACCACAGGCTGCGAACGCGCATGGTGGGCCAGGAGAAGCACATCGAGTTCCACCTGGAGGTCGACCGCACCCTCTCCTTCGAGGAGGCGCACCTGCTCACCGAGCAGATCATCGCCGACATCATGCACGCGATCCCCGACTCGCACGTCATGGTGCATAC
>JAFGMW010000046.1 GCA_016927275.1 Pseudomonadota bacterium | reverse complement strand
GCCGCATCCTGAAAAAGGGCGGCAACTTCGTGGTCAAGATCTTCCCCGGCGACGAATTCCCGGCATTCGTGAAAGAGCTGAGGTCACGATTCGCAAAGGTCAGCACCGTCGTTCCTGAAGCTACTCGCAAAACATCCTCTGAAAGATATCTCGTATGCGCGGGATTTAAGGGCACGTAATGCCGAATGGCGGGGTGATTCGGAGGACTCTTCGCAGCGTGGCTCGAGGAGGCCGGATTCAGCAGCCCCATAATATACCGGCCGACGAATGCCCCCGACGAGACGGCGTTTGAGGCGAGGAGGGATAGCGAGAAGAGTCCTCCGAATCACCCCGCCTGCCGACTCCATGCACAAATAAAAAGCCCACGAGGCTTTCGCATCGCGGGCTTTTATGGGGAAAGGAGATGGGGGATTGAGGTGACGGAGGCGATCTCCTTCCCCCGGCCTCCGTCAAGTCCTGAAATCGTGTTGACAGATCCGGGGCTGAACCTTAGCTTCATCTACCTTATCGCCCACCTGCCGAGGAAGTTGCTAAATATTTTTTATGATGAAATATCTTAGCAAATTCAAACATATAGCACCGTGGTGCATCGCGACCGGCATCTTCGTCTGGCTCTTCCACGTCTATCCGCCGGCAAGGGTGTGGGAGGCGGTGACGATGGTGAACGTGCCGGCGTTCGTCGCGTTCGCGATCGCCTACTTCGTCCTGCTCCTCATCTGCGACAGCTGGTCCATGACGAAGGTGATAGGCGAGTTCTCGCACCCGGTGAAATTCTCCGACGTGCTGGCCGCGCGCGGCGCTACCTATCCCGTGATGGTCCTCAATTATCCCGCAAGCCAGGCCGCGTTCGCATACTACCTGAAACGCCGCTACGGCATCCCCATCTTCCAGGCCCTTGGGATATTTTTCTTCATAGTTGTGATCGACCTGCTCTGGATCATTTCCCTGGCTTTGGCCGGCTCGGTCTTTCAGGATTACTCGATCGCCGGCATCTCCCTCGATCGCACCGTGCAGACTGTGGCCATAGCAGCCTACTCATCTCTTGTTCTCTGGATTGCCTTCTGGAGGCGCTGGCCCGAGAAGCTGCTCGGTCGCCCGCTGCGCCCCCGGTTCATCGAGAGGCTCAGGGGACGCAGCATCTTCCACATATTCGAAAGGGCGCGTGCCGCGGACTACCTGAGGGTGGCGCTCATGCGAACGCCGATACACGTCATGATCGTTTTCTCAATGTACTTGGTGCTGCACACGTTCAACGCAGACATCCCCTTCACCAAGATACTCGGCAACATACCGATAGTCTTCTTCGTGGGCACGCTTCCCATCACGCCGGGCGGTCTGGGCACAACAAACGCCATGATGGTGGAGATGCTCTCACCGTATCTCACCGGCCAGCTCGTCGAATCGGGGAGGATCTCGGCCAAGGAACTCGTGTTCGCCGCCACGCTCCTCTGGATGTTCGCCAACTACGTGCTCAAGGTGGCGGTCGGAACCGTTTTCCTGAAGAGGGTCTCATCGGAACTCTTCAGGCCCACGCCCGAGGTCCCCGAGGAGTTGGCTGAGCAGGACGCAGCCCACGTTGGAGGAAACCTCTAGCGTCCTATTTGCCGACACCCTGGGGCAAAAAGACCCCATCAAAGGCAGCAAAGTCTTCGATCCTGCAGGGCGATGCGATCATTTCAAACCCCATAAAATCATGTTTTCAGCCACATCTGGCGACGATCATCCCTGTAACATGCTGTATTTTTTGTGCTTTTATCTTCCCAAAAAAGCCCGGTCCCTGCCGGCCAAAATAGCCTTAAAAACGAACCTCGGCGGGATGAAATGGCACCCTCATTGCAGTAAAATAAAGAGGGGTGAATGTAATGGACAGATCGCAGATCATTCACGGCGAGCGGCTCAAGGAGACGATAAGGGAGGAGCTCAGGCGCGCCCTCTCGCAGGAGTCGGTCACAGCGGGCGAGGCAACCGAGTTCTACCTCGTCAACCTCCTCACCGATTTCCACGGGGCGGATTGCTCCCGGTCGATCGAGGATGAGGGCCGGCCGATCGGCATCAGGTTCATGGAGGCGCTCTCGCAGGGCTCGGGCTCAAAGGCCCGGGAGCTCAAAGAGATAGGCGACAGCACGCTGATAGTTCTCGGCCTGTTCGCCGAGAGCGTGCGCCGCAGCATAGTGGACGAATCCTATTATATGTCCATCGGCGGCTCGGCCTACGAGGCGCTCTCCGGGGTCCTGGTCTGCGACGCGGTCTTCGCCAGGATATACGCCGAGCTGGCCTGCAAGTTCGCGGCATACGTCGGGGTGCTGGCCAGGATAGCCCCGTGGAACAGGGCGCACACCGAGACCGACATCCTCAATCTCTATCGCCGCTGGGTCGAGACCGGCGACGAGAAGCTTGCTGAGGAGCTCCGGAGCGAGGGCATAGCGCTCGATCGATAGCGCGGCTGATCCCATATTCCGCTTGCCGTAACGCCTTATTTTCATCTAAAAGCAGCTCGACATGAAGAGGCTATTCACAGCGGCTCTGCTCGCTGCCATCGCCATGGCCTCGTGCGGCGGCGTGTCCTACAACCCCAACGTGCCCACCGACTCCCCGCCCATCGTGACGAGGGTGGATCCGAACTCGGGCAGGGCCGGCGACGAGATAACCATCTTCGGGCTGGGCTTCTCCATTGCCTACCCGGAGAACATAGTCGTCGTGGGCAACGCGCCCACGGGTGCCACGAGCTACAGCCTCCTTGACAACCCGACCTCGGACGAGATCGAGGCCATCACTTTCACCGTGCCGGCCGATGCGGAGGCGGGCGAGAGGCCGGTCTATGTGCTCGTCGAGGGCGACTCGAGCAACGCTGACGTAAGCTTCACGGTGATGCCATGAGCGACATGAAGAAGACAGTGGAGAGGCTGATCTCCGAGGAGGTCGGTATCAGATCCGGCGTCCGCGAGCTCACGAAGCTCCACGGCGACGCATCCTACCGCACCTATTACCGGGCGACCATGAGCGACGGATCGTCGTTCGTTGTGATGCAGATGCCGGAGGGCCTCTCCTCCGTCTCCGAGGAGATAACCAACTTCAGGGGCACGCACGATGAGCTCCCGTTCATAAACGTGGCCCGTTACCTCTCGGGGCTGGGGCTGCCGGTCCCGGCCATCCACCACTACAGCCGCGCCGATCATTTGATGATACTGGAGGACCTGGGCGACGAGATCATGGCCGGGCGCGTGGAGTCGGCGGGCGAGGAGGCGCGGCTAGAGTGGTACATGCGCGCGCTCGACCTGCTCATCCTCATGCAGGAGCGCACCCGTGACAGGGGCCCCCGTTCATGCGTCGCGAACGCCCGATCGTTCGACGCCAGGCTCCTCAACTGGGAGTTCGACCACTTCCGCGAGTACTGCGTGGAGTCCAGGCTGGGCAGGGAGATGGAGCCCGCCGACAGGGAGGCCTTCGAGCGGGAGACGCGAACCATCAGCTCAGCCATAGAGGCCATGCCGTACGGCTTCACGCACCGCGACTTCCAGAGCCGAAACCTCATCATAAGGGACGGCTCCCTCTACCTCATCGACTTCCAGGACGCGCTCACGGGGCCCCGCGTGTACGACCTGGTAGCGCTCACCCGGGATTCCTACGTTAAGCTGGCGGACTCCACCGTGGAGCGCCTCATCCACGCGTACGCGCAGAGGACCGGCAGCGATCCGCAGCAGATCAGGCGCGAGCACGACCTCGTGACAATTCAGCGAAAGCTCAAGGACGCGGGGAGGTTCGTGTACATAGACAGGGTGAAGAAGAACCCCGGGTTCCTCAAGTACATACCTGCGTCCCTGGGCTACGTGAGGGAGGCGCTCTCGAGGAACCCGGAGCACGACGCCCTCAAAGCTGTGATCGAGAAATACATCCCCGACTGGAGATAGAATGGCCCATGGGATAGAAAGCGCGATGCTGCTCGCGGCGGGGCTCGGCACCAGGCTCAGGCCGCTGACCCTCACCACGCCCAAACCGCTCCTCCCGCTCGACGGGGGGCTGCTCATCGACCACCAGCTGAGATATTTGGCGGGAGCGGGGATAAAGAGGGTGGTCGTCAATCTGCACCACCTCGGCAGGATGATACGCGACCATGCGGGCGACGGGGGCCGCTACGGGCTCGAGATACTGTATTCCGAGGAGCCGAAGATACTTGGAACAGGCGGAGGCATCAAGGCGGCCGCGCGCTTCTTCGGCAGGGCGCCTTTCGTTGTGCTCAACGCGGACGGCCTTACTGCGGCGGACATCGCGGCCGCGGCCGAAAGTCACTCGCGCTCCGGCGCCGACGCGACCCTCGTGGTCAAGAGGCTGGACGACGGCGACTCCTACACTCCTCTGTCCGTGGCTGAAGACGGAAGCGTCGAATCCTTCGGCCGGGGAGACCACTTCTTCACCGGGCTCTCGATAATGGGGCCCGCTATATTCGACGCGCTGCCCGCCGCAGGCCGCGAGGCGTGCCTCATAGAGGACGGCCTCAAGGTTCTCATCGAGCGGAAGGGGAAGACAGGGTCTCACCTTTACGAGGGCTATTTCAACGACCTGGGGACCCCGGAGCGATACGAGCGGGCGAAGCAGGACATAGCGGATGGAAAGTTCCGGCTGCTGATCTGATCGCTGCCCTTCAATTACCCGACATCCCGTAGATCTCTATGCCGCTCGACTGGGAGCTGGCCAGGAGGTGGTTCGGGAACGAGCCGAAGATCCTCACGTCCAGGAACCTGGAGAGCTTCGTTGAGGCCAGCGGCGCGATCGAGCCCGATCCCGCCTGGAACACCGAGAAAGTCGCGTCCGCGCCGTAGGGCGTGGTCAATGCGAGCGCCGAGCCTGAGAGCGCAACCTTCGCGCCGTAGGGATAGGTCATGGTCGTGCCCGGCTTGGGCTGTATCTGGACCGACGCGCCCTGAGCCGCCATCGCCGAGAGGCTCTTCACGTGCACGTTGAAGCCTGAGACGATCGCTATCCTGGCGGGGTCTTTGGCGTCCAGCGCCGCGTCCACCAGCTTGTCGCTGCTGTAGAGGGATTCCGGCGTGCCTGAGGAGGAGACCCACTTGTAGATGTTCTTCGGGGTCGTGAATATCACCTCGAAGTCCGAGCCGCTCTTTGCCACGCGCAGCACCCGGCCGCCGTGCGCCGAGCTCGACGCCACTGTGGTTATGAGGGCCGAGCTGGCCAGGTACGAAGGCTGGTTGAACACGTCTCCGGTCTTGGTGAGCCCGTAGAGAAACAGCTGGTGGTACCACTTGCCGCCTGAGTATCCCCTGTACAGGACCGCCACGGCGCCGGAGCCGATGCCGATCCCTGCGACCCCGCGCTTCTCGCTCGGTTTCTCCTCCCCTGTCTTCACCTCGGGGAACCCCACGAACTCCCCGTTCGAGCCCCCTCCCCTCGCCACAGGGAGCGACCCGCGGGTCGACGCCTTGCTCCCGGACTGGACCATGATGTGCCAGCTGCGCATGTACTCGGGCTGGGTCGCGGTCCCGGTCTGCGATGCCGCAAAGGCGACTGTCGCGCCGTCGTAAGCGGCGCCGCTTACGTACGAGTCGGACATCCCGGGGTCGATCGCGTGCCTGCTCGCCGCGTTCTCGAGGTACAGCCACCCGCCGCGGTCGCTCTGCATCTCGATCGCTGCGATGAGCCCCGTGCTCTGGCCGGCCCCGTCGGGCCTCACGTAGATCGCGCCCGTGTCGAGCAGGGAGAACGACCCGGCGCCGGTCATGACCTCGACCGCCGACGCGCCCGAGCCGTCGGCGCCCTTCATCGCGGTGAAGCTCGCCGCCGCGCCGCCGAGGTAAGGCGCCATGCGGTTGGGAACCCCCGCGACCAGGCCCTCGGACTTGTCGGCGTCCATCTCCACTTTCCAGCCCTCGCCGCCGTCGCCCTCCCCCCGCGCGATCGACGCCAGGAAATTGGGCCCCCTGACGAAGGCGCGCTCCGACTGCACCGCTATCGCGAAGAGGTAAGGCGGCGCATCCTCCTGGTGCTTGAGCCCCGTGAGCTGGATCTGCTTGAAGTGATCCGCCTTAGATAGGTCCGACATGTCGCGGTACACGAAGAATCCGCCGATGAAGCGGAAAATCCCGGTGCCTCCGTCAAAGGTCGCGAGCGTCCCGTCCTTTGCCGCCTGCGCCATGCACTTGAGCTGCTCCGACTGATTCGCGCTCGTTGAGCACTTCTGCGCCAGGAAGTCGCTCACCGACTGCTGATCGTAGGCGAGCCCGACCACGTAGAGGCTCTGGCCGTCCCAGGCTATGTCGGTGGGGATGAACCGGTCGAACCCGTCGAAGCTTGAGTTTCGCGCAGCGAACCCCATCTCCACCGGGGAGCCGCCCGAGACAGGATATGCCCTCACCCTGCCGTAGATCCCGTCGCCGATCATTGCCGAAAAGATCGGGTAGTAGGCCTGCTCGAAAGTCGGCGCCGAAGAGGCGACGCTGGACGCAGGCTTCGAAAGGACGAATATGTGGCCGGACCCGGCCTGGGTCCTGGCGGGCAGGAGGCCTGACGACCCGTCCTCCCCCACGACTTCGGCGGCGATCACACCCGAGCACTCCTCGCCCGCAATCAGCTCGGCAAGCGCGATCTGCTGCACGAACCCTTCCGAGCTGGTGAAGAAAATCGCGGCCCCGTCGTCGGAGACGTCGAGCGAGCTGACCCCGTCGGGCACCGATCTCCACGCGCCCTGCGTCGAGTAGTCGAGGTAGCCTGTGCCTGCCGCGTCAGGACCCGCGATGCCGAGCCCCCTCTCGGTCCCGTAGACGAGCATGCGCTTGCCGGCGTGGAGGATGGGCGCGATGTCGTTCACTGCGCCGGGCTTCTTGAGCAGCACCTGTCCCAGGGTCTTCTCGAGCGTGCCGTACTTGATGGACGCGCCGCTGCCCCAGAAGAGCACCTCGGAGGTGTCGGAGCCCGGCATCTCGACCGCGAGGGAGGCGAGCCCCCTGATCTGTCCCCCGATGCTGCCCTGATACGCGGACTCGAACGGGTTGACCTCGACAGTCCGGTCGTACGCGGTCGCGCCGGACAGATCGACCCTGTACGAATAGTCGCCGGTCATGCAGATGGTGCCGGTGGTCTGGCTCAATCCCCCTGAAACGGGGCCCCCTCCTCCTCCGCCCAGGCAGCCGCTCAAAACGATAAAGGCCGTCAACAGGATGACGCCAGCGGACATATGCCTGAGAAGGCCAGGCCGGCGATGCGCACCGCAGATCCCCGTCAAAAGAGCCATAGCAGCCGTCCTTTCCGCCCTCCAGGGCAGCACAGGGCAACGCGCCGACACCTTATGAAACCGGCTATATGCTTATGGAGCATAACCCGTGCCAAATGCGCGGGTTCAGGACACGATCAATGTCAGCCTCGGGCCGGTGGCTATCTCAATCCTCTCCGCAGGACTCTCCGCAAAGTCCCCGTCTACGGTGTACTCCATGGGTTTCGGGAACTCGATCACCATCTTCTCGGCCATCTCGTCCACGTAGTGCTCGGAGTTGGACGGGAGCGCAAAGAATGCGCGGGGGAACGTGTAGAGGAGCTGGCGGCCGCTTGCGGAGATGCACACCGCCTGGAACTTTCCCTTCACAGAGGTCGATCGGTACAGGGGCCTGAAGTTGAACCCGAGCGTGGACATGGTGCCAGCGAAGATCATCATGTAGTTGCGAAACGGCGCCTGCTTCCCGTCGAGGGTGATCCTGCAGTCAAAACGCTCGGCGAGCTGCCTCGCGAACCTGCCGTTGATGATCGACGAGAACATGGCGTGGGCGAGGAGCATCGCGCCCCTGGCCGGGGTGGGGCCGCCCTCCACGTTCTGATAGACCTTTATGAAGCGGCTGATGAGGCCCATGCCGAAGAGAAACCCGTAGGCCCCGTTGACCCGGACCATGTCGATCTCGGTCTCCCTGAAGGGGAGTCCCTCGTGATACTTGAGTATCAGGTTGGCGAGTATCTTCTCGGTCCTGCCCTTCACCCCCATCTGGTTGGCGAGGTTGTTCATCGTCCCGCCGCGAAGCAGCGCGATCTTAGGCAGCGGCTTGTCGCCGTACACCTCCAGGAAAAGCGAAAGCGTCCGGTGATTGGTCCCGTCGCCGCCCGATATCCCGAGTATGTCGATCTCGCGCTCGCTGAACTCCCTCGCGAGTTCCCTCACCTCATCGAGGGTCTCGGTGGAGTGGCACGATCCGCGGTCGCCGACGATGAAGCCCATCTTCTTCGCCCGCTCAGGGTTCTTGCGGTGCGAGCGCGAGTACGGGTTGATTATTATTCCTATGCCTGCCATATGCGCCCCTGCTCCCTATTTCCCCTCGGCCGCCGTGTGCTGATGCGCCGGATGCGCGCCCTTGCCCTTGCCACGCCTGCGCGGCCTGCGCCTGCGCCTCCTCTTCGCCTGGCCCTCCGGCCCGGCAACCGCCGCGTCGCCCGGATGACGCCTGTGAGCGTCGTGCGCCCTCTCGCCGAT
>JAFGMW010000045.1 GCA_016927275.1 Pseudomonadota bacterium | reverse complement strand
ACAAAAGCTATAATCGAGTATCCCCGCTAAGCGGGGATACAAGCAACCTTAATCGTCAGAACAACGTGACAACGTGGTGCTCCCTGCCTGCCGGCAGGCAGGTCCCAGTCCCGGTTCGGCGTCATTTTCCGAAGGAAAATACGGGCCGAACCGAGGACCCTCGGCGCCGCAGATGATTTTTGCGCTGCAAAAATCATGCGGGCGCCGGGGCTGAGCTAGTGCCCCACCAACCCCACATCGGGATTTGGCGAAAAGACTGTTTGTCAAACCGCGGATTCTCTGCGCCCCCGGTAGGAATCGAACCTACGCACCCAGCTCCGGAGGCTGGCGCTCTATCCACTGAGCTACGGGGGCTTGTTGTCAATACAAACCGATTCTTGAGACCCTTCGCTGCGCTCAGGGTCCTCGACGCCGCAGATGATTTTTTCTGCAAAAAAATCATGCGGACGTCGGGACCTGCGACCCACCGTTTTCAATCTACCAATGATTTTTGCGCCCCCTGTGGGCGTTACAGGATTTGCCCACTCCGTAAGCACTCGCCGATATGAACCAAGGTCATCGGCTCGTACTCCGTGGAGCCGCCGCCGTCCCATAAACCAAAAGCGGGATCCGCATCCGTAATCACAGCGTCTGCACACTTCGCAGCCGCTGTTCAACGGCTGCGTATAATCGCCGCGTGCATTTCCATGCCCGCTGCTCAACGTCGGCGTCAACCTGTGACCCATGCTGTAAATTTCAAATGAATCCTTCGCCGCTCAGTGGGCGTTACAGGATTTGAACCTGTGACCCCTGCCGTGTGAAGACAGTGCTCTCCCGCTGAGCTAAACGCCCTCTCGGCGGCGAAGGATTCATTTGTCAAATAGAGGCCTTTCGCTGCGCTCGGGGTCCTCGACGTCGCAGATGATTTTTGCGCTGCAAAAATCATGCGGGCGCCGGGGCTAAACGCCCGAAATCAAAAGTGGGGCGGGAACCTAGCCCAACGCCTGTTTAATTACAAGGGCAAAATAGCCAAATAATTCATACGATTAGACATCTAAAGGCGATCGCCCTGCGCAAGCTCCCCTTCACCGAACAGCCTGATCGTCCCGTACTCCCCGTCGTATCCCGCCTCGCGGAAGACCTCACCCCTGCGGAGCCTCGCCATTGCCTCGGCCAGCGGCGGCCACTCGCGGCCGATCTCCTCCGTCGGGACCTCGGTCAGTATCGCCAGCTCGCTCCCCAGTTTCTCAAGCAGCGTTTCGCAGCGCGCCAGGACGCCCTTGGTGGCCGGCCCCCGCCCCATGATCTCGGAGACGATCTCGCAGAGCGGGACTAGGCTTTTCACCTCGCCTGCGGTGGCGGGAGGCTGCGAACCCGCCGGCCTGTCCGCGAGCTCCTCCACCCTGTGCAGGACCCCCACGGTGAGCGGCCGCGAGCACACGGGACAGATGCCTTTCAGGCGCCTTGTCTCCGCGGGGGTGAGCCTGACCCCGCATCCTCTGTGGCCGTCCGCGTGGTACTTCCCCTCCTCGGGGAAGAACTCGACCGCGCCGACGTAGCCCTCCCCCTCCTTCAGGGCGCGCATGATCCCGCCGTAGGAGGACTCGCAGTCGAAGATCGAGGCCTCCCGGCCCAGCTTCTGCGGCGAGTGCGCATCGGAGTTCGAGACGAGCCTGAACCTGTCGAGAGAAGAGACGCGCCAATTCATCGCAGGGTCCGACGACAGCCCGGTCTCCACGGCGAATATGTGGCCCGCAAGATCGGCGTAGCACTCGTCTATGGAGTCGAAGCCCGACTTCGATCCCAGGGCCGAGAACCACGGCGTCCAGATGTGGGCCGGGACGAGGAACGACCCGGGATCGCTCTCCAGCACGATCTCGAGCAGGTCGCGAGAGTCGAGCCCCAGGATCGGCCTGCCGTCGGACGAGATGTTCCCTATCCTCCCCAAGGCCCGGGATATCTTCTCCGCAGCCTCGAACGAAGGCACGCAGATCACGTGGTGGACCTTTCTCACCGCATCGCCCTTCTTGTAGATGGTCGAGATCTCCACCGAGAGGATGAACCTCACACCGGAGTCGTCGCCGCGCAAGGTGAAGAGCCCGCTCCCGTCGCCTGAGAGCTTCCGCCTGATTTCTCCAAACCACGCCGGATGCGTGAAGTCGCCCGTGCCCACCACCGCGATCCCCTTCCTGCCGGCCCAGAGGGCCAGGTTTTCGAGATCGCAGTTGCGCGCGGTCGCGCGCGAGTATTTCGAGTGCACGTGGATGTCCGCGTAGAACCTCAACCTATCTCCCTGCCCGCGCTGAACGCCTGCGCGATCGCGGCCCCCACCGAGCGATAGAGCTTCTCCGGCGAGACTGTGTAGACGAAGGTCTTCATCTTGTCGATGTCGGGCCTGCCGGCGGTGAGGCACGACTCCGAGACGTGCCCCTCCTCCATCTTCCCGATGACCAGCACGTGGCTCCCCAGGTTCTCCGTCTTGTGCACGCTGCACTCCACGCTTGCGGGGCACTGCGCGATCATCGGCGCCGTGCCGAGCTTCCCGTAGAAGACCTCGAAGCCGCACTTCGCCGCCTTGTCCACCTTCGCGCCGGAGGCCATGCCGCAGAAATCGGTCTCCTTCACGATCGACTCGGTCGGCACGTTGAGCGAGAAGGTCCTGTTCTGCCTCATGCCGATGAGGGTGTAGCGGCTGTGCCTGATCGCCACCGCGATCATCGGGGGGTCGCCGCAGGCCACCCCGCTCCAGGCCACGGTGATGAAGTTGGGCTTTTTGTAGACGTTCGCCCCCACGATGAGCACCGGCATGGCCGGCGCGCAGTAGATGACCCCCTCTTTGCCGGTCGCGATCTTCTTCTCGCCCATTTCCCCTCCCCCTTTGAGCGGCAGAGTGTACGCATGGCGGCGATAAGTGCAACGCCCGCGTGCCCGTGCTCAAAAACCCTTGTCATGTGCGCAGTTGGATGATAGATCGCCTCTCCCCTATGCACCGATTTCACGAGAGGATCCATTTCAGGGAGATCGGCTCCACCCACTCCTACGCCATGTCCAGGGGGGCGGAGCTCCCGGACCGGATGATCGTGACCGCCGATTTCCAGCGAGAGGGACGGGGCAGGCGCGGGAGGGTCTGGTCTGCGCCCATCGATTCGTCCCTGCTCTTCTCCATCGTGCTCAAGCCCGGATTCCCCCCGGCGACCGCCCCGCTCACGGGGCACATGCTCGCCGCCTCGATCTCAGCGGCGCTCGAGGATGCGGGCGTCCCCGCCTACATACGCTGGCCGAACGACGTGATGGCGGGCAAAGCCAAGATAGCGGGGGTGCTCGCGGAGGCGAGCGTCACCGGCGAAAGGCTCGACTTCGTGGTGGTGAGCGCCGGGATCAACGTGAACCAGGACAGGGCGGCCCTGGCACACATCGAACGGCCGGCCACATCGCTGCTCATCGAGACCGGGAGGCCCCGCGAACCCATGGAGCTCATGCAGCCTTTGCTTTCGCGCTTCGGCGCGCTCTACGACTCCCTCAGGGCGGGAGGCGCCGCGGCGGTGGCGAAGGAGTGGCAGGGGCGATGCTGCCTGACAGGCGAGAGGGTGGCCCTTGACCTGGGCTCGAGGATCGTGGAGGGAGTCGTCAGGGGGTTCTCCGAGGACGGATCCATAATCATCGAGGAGGGGCCGGGGCGCGTGAGCTCCCACTCATCCGGAGAGGTGATCCGCCTGGCCTGCGGGCCGGAAAGGACCTGAGATGATCCGCGACGGGCTTCAGATAATGGTCATAGGCATGGGGGTGGTTTTTCTGATCCTCGCGATGCTGGTCGGTGCGACCGCGCTCACCACATGGATCATAAAGGCGGGGGGCTGGGACAGGCCGGCCGCGCCGGGCGAGCAGCGGTCCCCGGGCGCAGGGGCGGTCGCAGCGGCCATCTCTGCCGCCGTAGCGAGGTTCCGCGGCGAAAGGAAGGGGCAATGACAGAGCACCGCAGGATCGGCATAACGGAGGTCGTGCTGCGCGACGCGCACCAGTCGCTCCTGGCCACGCGCATGCGCACCCGCGACATGCTCGCGATCGCCAAGAAACTCGACTCGGTCGGCTACTGGTCGATCGAGTGCTGGGGCGGGGCCACCTTCGACTCCTGCATCAGGTTCCTGCGCGAGGACCCGTGGGAGCGGATCCGCGAGCTCAGGAAGGCGATGCCGAACACCAGGCTGCAGATGCTGCTCCGCGGCCAGAACCTGCTGGGCTACCGCAATTACGCCGACGACGTGGTCGACGCCTTCGTCGAGAGAGCGGCGGCCAACGGCGTCGACATCTTCAGGGTCTTCGACGCGCTCAACGACGTGCGCAACCTCGAGCGCGCGGTCACCGCGGTGAAGGCGGCCGGCAAGCACGCGCAGGGGACCATATCGTACACCGTCAGCCCGTTCCACACGAACGAAGGCTTCATCGAGAACGCGATCTCCCTAGAGGGAATGGGGTGCGACTCGATCTGCATAAAGGACATGGCGGGGCTGCTCTCCCCGACCGAAGGATTCAACCTCGTGGCCGGGATGAAGGCGAACGTGCGCATCCCAGTCTCGGTGCACAGCCACGCGACCACCGGCATGGCCACGACCACGCTCGTCAAGGCGATAGAGGCGGGCTGCGACATGGTGGACACCGCCATATCGTCGCTCTCGCTCGGGACTTCCCATCCCCCCACCGAGACCATCGTCGCCATGCTCTCGCGCACGCCGTACGACACCGGCCTCAACCTCGACCTTCTCGCCGAGATAGCGGAGCACTTCCGCGGCATCAGGCAGAACTACTCGGAGTTCGAGAGCTCCTTCGCGTCGGCGGACGCCCGCATACTCACGAGCCAGATACCGGGCGGCATGCTCTCCAACCTGGAGAGCCAGCTCAGGCAGCAGAAGGCCCTGGACAAGATCGACGAGGTGATGCGCGAGATACCGAAGGTGAGAAAGGAGCTGGGCTACCCGCCGCTGGTCACCCCCACCTCGCAGATAGTGGGCACCCAGGCGGTGCTCAACGTCCTGCAGGGCGAGCGCTACGCCACGATCACCGCGGAGACAAAGGCGCTCCTCGCCGGCCGCTACGGCCGGACCCCCGCGCCCGTGGACCGGGAGATACAGCGCAAGGCGCTGGGCCGAGAGGAGCCTATAGAGGCGAGGCCCGCGGACCTCATCGAGCCCGAGCTTGAGAGGCTCAAGAAAGAGATCGGCCCCAAGGCAAAATCGCTGGAGGACGTGCTCACCTACGCCCTCTTCCCCAAGGTGGCCCCGGGATTCTTCGAGGCGCGGGAGAAGGGGGTCGCGCCCGCCGAGGAGAAAAGCGACGCGACGAACCCCTCCGCGGGGCCCGAGGCGAGGGCCGCCTCGTCCGCCATGTACACCGTGGTCGTGGACGGCGTCCCCTACAACGTGGCGGTCCACGACGGCGAGTCGATCGGCCCATCGGAGATGAGGATCGCGAAGACCCATCTGCAGACCGAGGGGGTCCCGCAGGAGCAGGGCGTGGAGGTGGTGAGCGCGCCGCTCGCGGGCCGCGTGCTGAGGATCGTGAGGCAGCCGGGGAGCCGCGTCGAGGCGGGCGAGACGGTGATGGTCATCGAGGCGATGAAGATGGAGACCGAGATCAAGGCCTCCGAATCGGGCTCGGTGCACCGCCACTTCGTGAGCGAGGGGGTCGAGTTCGCGCAGGGCCAGCCGCTCTACGCGCTCAGGAGACAGGGGAGAGAATGAAAAAGACGATCCTCGCAGCTGTGTTCGCGGCGTTCATCCTCGCGGCGTTCGCGCCACCGGCGCACGCCCAGGGCGCAAGGTCCCCCGGAGAGAGGCTGGCCGGCTTCGGACAGCTGATAGGGAGCCTCGCCCGCACCACCGGCATCTACCAGTTCATATACCGCAGAAGCGGCGACCCTGAGCCGGCCACGATGCTGCTGCCGCACGTCGACGAGGACTACGAAACCGCGGCCGGATGGATGAAGCTCGTGATGATAGTCATAGGCGGGATCCTTCTATACCTCGCGATAGTGAAGAGGTTCGAGCCGCTCCTGCTCGTGCCCATAGGCTTCGGCGCGATCCTCACCAACATACCCATGGGCGGCATCGCGCAGGAGGGGGGGTTGCTCAAGTACTTCTTCGACATCGGCATCGCCACCGAGGTCTGCCCCCTGCTCATCTTCATGGGCATCGGCGCGCTGACCGACTTCGGCCCGCTGATCGCGAACCCCAAGACCGCGCTGCTGGGCGCCGCAGCGCAGTTCGGCGTGTTCGCAACGGTGCTCGGCGCGCTGCTGCTCACGAGGTTCGCGGGGTTCGCCTTCACGCTGCGCGACGCCTGCTCGATCGGCATAATAGGCGGCGCGGACGGCCCGACATCCATATTCCTATCGAGCCAGCTGTCGCCCAACCTCATGGGGGCGATCGCGGTGGCCGCCTACTCCTACATGGCGCTCGTGCCGCTGATACAGCCGCCCATCATGAGGGCGCTCACCACGAGGGAGGAGCGGCGCACGGTGATGGAGCAGCTCAGGCCGGTCTCGAAGATGGAGAGGATCATCTTCCCCCTCGCGCTTCTGCTCCTCTGCATACTCTTTCTGCCGACCGCGGCGCCGCTGATCGGGATGCTCGCCCTGGGAAACCTCATGCGCGAGTCGGGCGTGGTTGAGAGGCTGTCCAAGACCGCGCAGAACGAGCTCATCAACATCGTCACCATCGTGCTGGGGCTGGGGATAGCGACCAAGCTCTCCGCCGAGAAGTTCCTGCGGGTCGAGACCCTGGGCATCATCGCGCTCGGGCTCTTCGCCTTCGGGATATCGACCGCCGCGGGGGTGATGCTGGGCAAGCTCATGTACCGCCTCACCGGGGGCAAGGTGAACCCGCTCATCGGGGCTGCGGGGGTGTCCGCGGTCCCAATGGCCGCGCGTGTCGCCGCGGTCGAGGGCCAGCGCGAGAACCCGAACAACTACCTGCTCATGCACGCGATGGGGCCGAACGTGGCGGGGGTCATAGGCACCGCGGTGGCGGCGGGAGTCCTGCTCGCGATCTTCCGTTAGGTCCGTACCAGCGCACGCTCGCGTGGACCGCGAGGGCTGCGGCGACCGCCTTCACGACATCGGCGAAAATGAACGGATAGAGACCCATTGCGAGGGCCGCGCCCCAGCCAGCGCCGGTCGCCGCCTTGAGCCAGATCAGCCCCGGCGCGTAGATCGCCAGCGCCGCTGCGATGAAGAGCGCGCACCTGGCCGCGATTCCGAGCGTGCGACGCCCGGCGAATCCGGCGACTGCGGCAGCGGCGACGAACCCCGCAAGATACCCCCCGGTAACGCCCAGGCCCGCGCCTGCGAAGAACGGGGCCCCGGCGAGGCCGAGCGCCAGATACCAGCCTGCCATCTGCAACGCGTATCGCCACCCGAGCATGCCCGCGCACGCGAGCAGCGCGAAGGTCTGCAGGGTGGCGGGGACGGGGGATCCCGGCACCGGGAACCTGACGAGCGCGGAGAAGCCGACCAGTACCGCGCAGGCCAGCGAGAGCGTTGACCTGACGAGGGCGTCCCTCGGGATTGCGGATGCGAGTGCAGGGCTGTTCAGCAAGACGGACCTCCGATGCGATAGGAGTGCGGAGTTCAGATTATGGCGAGCTCTTTGTCAAGGCGTGGAAGCGATGCCTCCGACTAGGGCATCGCCGCGGCCGGCCTGAAGATGGCGGCCACCGGAGGCGGCTGCATCCCGAAGAAGACCCCGAACCCCGAGGCGATCAGCGGATCGAAGGCAGGCCGCGGTCTCGAGACCTGCCGCACGAGCGGGATCACGTTGTGCATCTCATCCCTCGCCTCGCGCGCCGCGAGGAACTGCTCCATCCTTGCGAATCGCCTGGATGTGAAGGCGAGCTCCTCAGCCTTGCCTCGGGCCATGGCGCTGTCGCTGCTGCGCAGGGCCTTGTAGAGCAGATACTCGCTGATGCCGTTCTCGAAGGTGTCGGGGAAACCCAGGGCTGCTTTGAGCCTCGCGCGCTCACCGGGCCTCAGGTTCTCGTTTCTATCCACCACGAGTCTGGCCCACCTGTTCCAGGTGTCGCGCAGGAAATAGGTATAATCAAAACCGTTCCCGGTGATCTTCATATTCGCATAACTCCTTAATAAGGGACTTTATATTAACACACCCAACTATCCTGTTTCTATAGTCTTTTATTTTTTTATTTGAAGCGGTTCGAAAACGGGGGATGAGGGAAGATATTGGCCAAGGATTACAACGGTTTGAATTTTGCCGATCTGTTATACGGCACGGCCGTAGATCTTTGTGATCCGGGCAAGGTAATCTGCCGTCTCATCGGTCAGCTGCCCCGCAGTGAGCCTCCAGCGCCAGTTGCCGTCCACGGTCGCGGGCTGGTTCATGCGGCACTCGGCGCCCAGCCCAAGCACGTCCTGCATCGGGATTATCACGGTGTCCGCCACGGACATCATCGCGAGCCTGATCATCTCGCCGCTGACCGCCGCCTCGGAGACCTTGCGGCCAGCGTAGGCCTCGAAGCGCTTCCTCTCCTCCGGCTGCGCCTCGCCGGCGAACCACCCCCTTGAGGTGTTGTTGTCGTGCGTGCCGGTGTAGACCACGCAGTTGCGCTCGTAGTTGTGGGGCAGATACGGGTGCTCCGGGTTGTCCTCGTTGAAGGCGAACAGCAGGACCTTCATGCCGGGGAAACCGAGCCTGTTCATCGCGGCCTTCACGTCCGGGGTGATGAGCCCCAGGTCCTCGGCCAGGATCGGCAGCTCGTGGAAGCGCTTCTTCAGCATGCCGAAGAATTCGTCGGTCGGGACCTCGACCCACCTGCCGCCGACCGCGGTCTGGTGACTCGCCGGCACCTCCCAGTACGCGACCAGCCCCCTGAAGTGGTCGATGCGCGCCACGTCGAAGAGCTTGAGGTTGTGGGACATCCTCTTCACCCACCAGTCGAAGCCGGTCTGCTCGAGCATGTCCCAGTTGTAGACCGGGTTGCCCCACAGCTGGCCGGTCTTGGAAAAGTAGTCGGGCGGCACGCCCGCAACCGCCGCCGGCCTCTTGTCGCGGTCCAGCTTGAAGAAAACCGGGTGGCTCCACACGTCGGCGCTGTCGTAGTTCACGTAGATGGGGATGTCGCCGATGACCTTCACGCCCTTCGTCCCGCAGTATTCCTTGAGCGCCGAGTACTGCCTTTGGAAGAGGAACTGCAAGAAGCGCTCCCTGTCGACCTCGACCGCAAGCTCCTCGCGGGCCGCGGCGAGGCACGCGGGCTCGCGGTCGCGCAGCTCCGCCGGCCAGTCGCTCCATGCCCTGCCCTCCATCCTGCGCTTGATCACGATGAAGAGCGCGTAGTCGTCCAGCCACGACGCATGCTCCGCGCAGAACTTCTCGAACTCGTAGACGCGCCTGCCGCCTGCCCTGAAGCTCTCATAGGCCCTGCACAGGAGACTCCCCTTGTATTCCCCCGCCCTCTCGTACTCGCTAACACCCTCCCTGAACCGGGGCCTCTCAGCCAAGTCCGACTCCGAAAGCAGGCCTTCCTTGACCAGCATCTCGGGGCTCACCATGCACGCGTTGCCGGCGAAGGCGGAGGCGCTGCTGTAGGGGGAGTTTGCGCAGATCGGATCGGTGGGGTTGAGCGGGAGCACCTGCCAGAAGCGCTGGCCGGTCCTCTCCAGGAAGTCGACGAACCCGTAGGCCGCAGGGCCCAGGTCGCCCACGCCGAAGATCGAAGGGAGCGAGGTTATGTGGAGGAGCACGCCGCTCGAACGGTTCGTCATATGAAGTTCCCTATATATGAATCGACGGGCGCAGTCGAGGCCCGAACGACTCATCTCCTGATATAGGCCATGACCAGCGGCGTCAGGAAGAAGATGTTGGTCCCCCATCGCGGGTGAAAAAAGGACAGCATCAGGGCGATTGCCGCGATGGTCGGGACCACCAGCGTATAACGATTGTAGGCCCTCACGATCGCGGGATCGATCTCCCTGTCGACAAGCCTGTGTCCCTTTGTCGCGTACCTCCAGTGGAACCAGTAGATCAGGCCCGCTGCCAGCATGTTGGCCTCGAATATCAGGGCCGCGATCCTCACGTTTCCGTAATCGCCCATGAGAGATGTGGAGAAAGGTATCAGGCAGACGAAGAGCAGGCCGCCCATGTTTATCCAGAGGAGCCCGCGGTCGGAGCGCCTGATGAAGTGGAACTGCTGGTGGTTCTTGGTCCAGAAGACCGCGAGTATGATGAAGCTCTGCACGTAGTGATTGAAGTGCGGCCAGAGCGATCTGAGCGCCCCCCAGAGCCTCTCGTGAGATATGGCATCCCTCGGCTCGGTGATGTCGAAGTTGAGAACGAGCAGGGTCATCGCTATGGCGAAGACGCCGTCGGTCAGCGCCTCGATGCGCGATGTGGACAGGGTGAGCTTGAGCGACCTTTCACTCGTGTCTCCCATTCTTCACCTCAGAACGTGTAGAGGAATAACCCGCTTATGAGCTTGGGCGCGAACCACGTGGACTTGGGCGGCATTATCCCGTTCTGGTCCGAGAGCTTCATGATGTCGGCCATGGTGACGTCGGCCAGCGGCCTCTTGTCGGCCGGCCCGTCCCACTCGTAGCGGAACACCCTCACCTCGTCGTCGGGGAAGACCGCGGCCGGGAAGAAATTATACGCCTCCCCGCCGGTGTGCCCCGGGTTGTCGCGCCTCATCCACTGCATGGTGCGGCAGCCGGTCTCGCTGCGGTGGTGGCCGTCCGCTATGTAGAGGGCCGGCAGGCGCGAGAACGCGGCCACGATCCCCTGCGGGTCGTTCGCGCGCCAGAGCGTGTGGCGCACGCCCTGGTATTTCACGTCGAAGAGCGGCTCATCCCCCGCCTCCTTCGCGAGCAGCGCGCGTATCCCCTCGTCGGCCCTGTGCACGAGTATCACCGGCTCGGCGTGCGTGTGGAGCGCGCAGGCGAGCCTGGTGCGGTCCACGACCTTGGGCTCGCGGGTCTTCTCGTGCTTCTTGATCAGCCCCCTCTCGTACTCGTCGGCCGACACGCCGCAGACCACGCCGGTCTGGACGATCTCGCCCATGGCGAGCCTGTAGACGTAGATCGAGGCCCTGTCCCGGATGAGCGTACCGTCCTCGACGAACCGCTGCAGGTTTTCGATGCCCTTGGCATAGATGCGGTCGTCGTCCTCCATTGTCTCATCGGGAAGGTCTATCTCCGGCTTGGTGACGTGGAGCATGGAATAGGGGTTTCCTTTCGCGAGCTTACGCGCCTCGTCGCTGTCGATCACGTCGTAGGGGGGGCACACGACCCTGTCCGCAAGGTCCTTGCGGGGGATGAGCGCCTCGAAGGGAATAATTTTTGACATAACGCCTCCTCTAAATTAGTTTGCCCGGCAAGCCGCACTAACAGGAGAGGGAGGCTTATGTCAATGAAACGGGTCTACAATTTCAACGCAGGGCCGGCGGCCATGCCGCTGGAGGTCTTAAACTGGATGAAGGACGGGTTCATGGATTTCGGCGGCATGTCGATCCTGGAGATCAGCCACCGGTCCAAGGAGTTCCAGGCGGTGATCGACGAGGCCAGGGCCCTGCTCGCCGAACTCATGGGTGTTCCCGAAACCCACGACATCCTGCTCCTGCAGGGGGGCGCGGCGCAGCAGTTCGCCGTGGTGCCCATGAACCTCATGGACCGCACCGCCGACTACGCCATCACAGGCCACTGGTCGAAGCAGGCGCTCAAGGAGGCGCAGATCGTGGGCGAGCCCAAGGTGATATTCACCTCCGAGGGGGAGAACTTCACGAGGGTCCCCAGGGCCTCCGAGATAAAGCCCGGCCCCGACGCGAGCTACGTGCACATAACCACGAACAACACGATCTTCGGCACCGAGTACTACGAGTACCCGGACACCGGCAAGGTCCCCCTGGTCGCCGACATGTCCTCCGATATCCTCTCTCGCCGCATGGACATCTCTAAATTCGGCCTCCTGTACGCCGGCGCGCAGAAGAACCTGGGGCCCGCGGGGGTGACGGTCGTCGTGATCAGAAAGGACCTTCTCGAGCGCAGCCCGCGCAAGCTGCCGGTCATATTCCGCTACAAGACCCACTCGGAGAAGGGGTCGCTCTACAACACTCCGCCCGTCTTCTCCATCTACACGATGATGCTCTATCTGCGCTGGGTGAAGTCGATCGGCGGCGTGGATGAGATCGAGCGCCGCAACGTGAAGAAGGCGGAGATGCTCTACGACGCGATCGACCGCTGCGACCTCTACAAGGGCACGACCGAGAAGGCCAGCCGCTCGCGCATGAACGTGACCTACGTGCTGCCCAGCCAGGAGCTCACCGACAAGTTCGTGGCTGGGGCGAAGGAGAAGGGGATCGTAGGCATAAAGGGGCACCGCAGCGTGGGCGGCATACGCGCCTCGCTCTACAACGCGGTCAGCGAGGATGCGGTCCAGGCGCTCACCGGCTTCATGGACGAATTCAGGAGGAACGCATGACATACAAAGTTCTCTGCACGGACGGCCTCTCCAAGCGGGGCGTGGAGCGGCTCTCGAAGTTCGCCGGCGTCGAGACCGACTTCCGGCCGAAGCTCACGCACGAGGAGCTGCTCGACGCCATACCGGCCTTCGACGGGCTCATCGTCCGCAGCGCCTCCAAGGTGGGTTCCGACGTGATCGAGAGGGCGGGCAAGCTCAAGATCGTGGCGCGCGCGGGCGTGGGCGTGGACAACATCGACGTCAAGGCGGCGACCGAGCGGGGCATCCTCGTCGTGAACACGCCGGCGGGCAACACCACCGCCACCTGCGAGCTCACCTTCACCATGATGCTCTCCCTCGCGCGCCACGTGCCGCAGGCGGCGAAGCTCATGACCGAGGGGGTCTGGGAGAAGAAGAAGTTCATGGGCACCGAGCTCTCGCGCAAGACGCTCGGCATCGTCGGCATGGGCAGGATCGGCAAGGAGGTCGCACGCCGCGCAAAGGCGTTCGACATGAAAATCCTGGCCATGGACCCCTATCTCACCGACGACGCGTACGCGTCGCTGGGCGTCGAGAAGGCGGGCCTCGAGAGGATACTCAAGGAAGCGGACTACCTCACGGTGCATACGCCCCTCACCGACGAGACCAGGAACCTGATCGGGGCAAAGCAGTTCGCCATGATGAAGCCGACCGCTTACGTCGTCAACTGCGCGCGCGGCGGGATCATAAACGAGCGCGACCTGGCCGAGGCGCTCCGATCGAACACGATCGCGGGGGCGGCGCTGGACGTCTACACGAAGGAGCCTTACGAGGACACGATCTTCCGCGGCCTGGACAACGCGATCCTCACCCCGCACCTGGGCGCATCGACCCGCGAGGCCCAGGACGCGGTCGCCGTGGAGGCGGCGGAGGCGGTCGGGGGCTACCTCACGAAGGGGACGCGGATGAACGCGGTCAACCCCCAGGTCCCTGAACGAAGGGCCTGAGATGATAAAGAGCGATCAAGGCCTCGATTTTGGGGCCTTTTTTGCATCAACGATTTAGCTTGCCAGAGGGAGGTCCCATGGACTATCAACCCGCCCCCACAGGGAGGAATGAAGGGATTATGAAGAGACATCTCAAAACGCGGATGAACAGGAGGAACATGGCCGCGACGATGGTATTCGCGATCGCTCTCGCGGCCGCGGTCATAGCCACGAGCCCTGCCCACGGGAAGAAGGGCCAGGGCGAGGCCGGTCTCAAGAAGGTCGTGGCGATCGGCAACGTGGACATGGGGAACATGGGCTTCGACTCGGTGGGCCCCGGCGGCGTGGGCGACATGTTCCGCCAGAAGGCCAAGGCGGAGCTCGAGAAGACCGGGCGGTACGTGGTGGTGCTGCCCAAGTACGATGAGGGATCGGCGAAGGAGAAGGAGCCGGAGACGGTCAAGGTTCCCACCTCGGCCGCAGAGGCCCAGCGCTACATGGCGGAGATGATGGAGATGCAGAAGAAGTGGCAGAAGGATGCGGCGCGCAGCCGCGGCAAGTACGCCCACGAGCCGGTCTCGGCGCAGGGGCTCTTCAACTTCACGGCCAGCAAGGGCGGAAGCGGATTCGACACCGGCGGCATATTCAGCACCGCGGAGAGCTTCGGCGCTCCCTCGGGCATCGGACAGGCGGACTTCTCGACGAGCTCCATAAAGGTCGAGGTCAACTGCCTCATGCTCGATCCGCAGAGCGGACAGGTCCTGGACCAGAAGGCGGCAAAGGCCTCGACCACAAAGCTCACGAGGGTCAGCGGCGTGAGCTATTACACGATGGAGGACTCCTCGAACCCGGAGAGGGCCTTCGACAGGATGTTCACGAGGGCGCTCAAGAGCTGCGTCTCCTGGATCGACAAGAAGATGTCCGGCGAACCCTGGGAGGCCCAGGTCTTCAAGGCCAAGGGCCGCGAGCTCTACGTGAACGCCGGCAGAAACGCCGGACTCGCGGAGGGCATGACGCTGGACGCCTTCGCGCGCGGCGAGGTCTCGGGCGGCGGCATCAGCGTGGGCATGCAGGACGAAAAGACCGGCACGGTCGAGATATCAAAGGCCTTCGACGCCTACTCGATAGCGACGCCGGTCTCGGGCAGCGCGAGCAAGGGGTCGGTGCTCAAGCAGGCCTCCAACTAACCCTGGCCTAGTTCGACGGTTCGATATATAAAAGACGGCGGGCAGCGATGCCTGCCGTCTTTTTTTCGGGGGACAGCCAATGGCCGAGGAACGGGAAAAGGCTCCTGAAGAGACCTCTTTCACGGACAACCTCTCGGTGAAGAGCTTCCTCGGCCAGGGGGGCGTCGGCCGGGTCTTCTTGGGTTTCGAGCGCAACCTCGAGCGCGAGGTGGCGATCAAGGAGATCATCCCCGGGAAGCTCGCGGAGAACCGGGAGAAGAAGATCGCCCGCTTCGTGCGGGAGGCCCGTCTCGCGGGCCAGCTGCAGCACCCCGGCATCATACCGGTCTATTCCCTAGCGCGCAGGGAGGACGGCACCTACTACTACGTGATGAAGCGCGTGCAGGGCCGGACGCTCGCCGAGGCCATCAAGGACAGCGTCGGCATGAGCGAGGAGGAGTCGTTCGCCAGGCGCATGGCCCTGCTCGACAACGTGATAGCGGTCTGCGACGCCATGGGATACGCCCACTCCAGGGGCATCGTGCACCGCGACCTCAAGCCCTCCAACATAGTGATCGGGGAGTTCGGCGAGACCATCATCCTGGACTGGGGGCTGGCCAAGCGCGTGGACGAGCGCGAGGCGGAGGAGCCGGGCCAGATCTCCGGCGACCCCGAGATCGACGCGGACGCCAAGCTCACGAGGGACGGGGCCATAGTGGGCACTCCCGCCTACCTCGCGCCGGAGCAGATACTTCGCGACGCGGGGCCGGTCGATGCGCGCACCGACGTCTACACGCTCGGCGTGATGCTCTTCATGCTGCTGGCCGGCCGCAGGCCCTATCTCGGCGACACGAGGCAGGTTCTTTCTTCGATAGCGTCGCCCGATCCGTCGCCCTCCCCTGCCGAGCACTGCCGCTGCATACCGCCGGAGCTCGCCGCCATATGCCGCAAGGCGATGGCCAAGGAGAGGGCGGAGCGGTTCGCTGACGCGACCGAGCTCGCCCGGGAGCTGCGCGCCTACCGCGACGGCAGGCTCGTGAGCGTGTACGCATACTCTGCCGGCGAGCTCCTCCGCAGGTTCGTCTCCCGCAACAGGGCAGCGATCATGGCCGCGGCCGCGGTCGTGGCGGCGATCGTCGCGGGCGCCGCGTTCTCGCTCAACTTCGCGGTGGAGGCGCACAGGGCCAGACAGAAGGCGGTCGGCGCCCTGGTCGAGGTGACCAATCTCTCCGAGTCCTCCATGGAGCTGGCCAGGGAGAAGTCGGAGCTGGTCTACCGCTACTTCGAGAGGCTCGAGGACAACATGAACGGGGCGGCGTCGAGGCTGGCCGCCGCTGGAAGCGGCGACCGCGCCGGCATCCGCTCCGCGCTCGAGAGGGTGATGGGCCAGCATCCTGAGGCGGCCTCGTTCTACTTCATCTCGCCGCTGGGCGAGACAATCGGCGCGTTTCCCGGCGATCTCCCCCTCCCCGCGGAGGCGGCGACAAAGGAGATCGCGTACCTGAGGGGCCTCAGGGGGGAGGCCGAGGCGGCCGGCGAGGAGCTGGGGGTCCACACCCTTCCGTCGGGGCGAAAGGCGTTCTCGATGAGCGTGCCTGTGATGAAGGGAGGGTCGATGGCCGGGGGGCTCGTTGCCCTCATGTTCCCCGACACGGCGATACCGTTCATGCTCCAGTTCGACCCGAGGGAGAGCGAGTACCAGGTCTGGATCATGAAGGAGGACGGGCTTCTGGTCTACGACGAGGACCCGAGACAGGTCGGCCTCTACCTCTTCACCGACGAGATGTACCGGAGCTTCCCCGAGCTGCTCAAATTCGGAGAAAAGATAAAGGCGGACCCGTGGGGCGTGGGCCACTATTCGTTCCTCGAGCCGGACAACAGGACCACGGTGTACAAGGTCGCGGCGTGGGACACCCTGCGCTCCGACGGCACCGAGTGGAAGCTCGTGGTCACGCACCCGTACATATCGGAGTGAGATCGGCATGAAGAGGCTTCTCAAGATAAACGCCTACTGGCAGATCCTGGCGGCCCAGGCGGTGCTCATAATGCTCACCGCGTTCCTGGAGGAGTATTTCTTCTTTTACGTTCTGTTCGCGCTGGTCATGCTCGACATATTCTGGTGGGTCATCGCATCGGTCATAACCAGGCGCGGCCTGAGGCTTATAGCGGCTGCCGCAGGACTCTCGGCCACTGTGGCGGGCGGATTCGCCTATCATCCGAGCCTCGGAGAGTCTCCTCTTTTCCTGCTCTACCTCGTGAGTTCCTTCGGCTTCGCCCTCTTCGCGCTGATCGCCGTCATGGCGATGATCAAAGCGGTCTTCAGCTCGAAGCAGGTCACCGCGGACACGATCGTGGGGAGCATCTGCATATACGTGATGATCGGGATGATGTTCGCATTCATCTACGCCGGGATCACGGTCATCGACCCTGCTGCATTCAACATCGAGGGCGCGGGCGCAGGCTCCATAGAGCACCTGCGCGACTTCCTCTACTTCAGCTATGTGACCATGGCCACGATCGGCTTCGGCGACATCGTCCCCACCCTTCCCCTCACGAAGATGCTCACCGTGATCGAGGGGATGACCGGGCCCGTATACCTCGCCATCATGGTCGCGCGCCTGGTCGGCCTCCACATGGCGCAGTCAGGTGCCAAGAGGTCCTGATGCCATTCAGAGTTGTCATTGCGAGCGACCTGCCTGCGGCAGGCAGGTCCGTTCTCTCAATCTGGATCTGTGATCTGAGCTCGCAGTTGAACTGCGATGGTGAGGCGATGGTAAGGCGATGGAAAGACGATGATAATGCGATGATGAAGCGATTATTCATCGCTTCATCAACCCCCAGAGCATCTTGCTGATAGCGTCCAGGCGCGATTTGAGGGCGACTGCTTCAACCGGCGTAAGCAGCCTGAAGGCGCGCATGAGATCAAGACAGGCCCCGACCTCGGCGGTGCTGGCCCGGGCGATCTTGAAGAAGCGGCGGCGCTCAGCTGGGCTAAACTTTGCGTTGCCCTCGGCGATGTTGAGCGTGATCGAGGCCATCGCTCGGTTGAGCTGATCTGAGAGATAGCCGAAACCTCGCGGCCACTTGGCAACCTCTTTGCTGAGGTCCTCTGCCATTTCGACCGACTGCTTGTAGCAATTCAGCTTT
>JAFGMW010000044.1 GCA_016927275.1 Pseudomonadota bacterium | reverse complement strand
GGCACGCCCTGAACGGCGCCATCATGACCGATCCAAAGCTCATCCCAGCGGACAGGAAGAGGGATCTCGAGCCGATAATAGGAAAGTACATCAAGTGAATATAACAGTTGTGAGTAGTGATTAGTGAATCGTGAGCAGCGGATTCAACTTGGTTTATTGCAACTCACTGCTCACTACTCACCATTCACAATTTTGGAGCACACGATGAGTATTTTAGTGGTCGGTTCAGTCGCATACGACACCCTCGAGACGCCGGTGGGCAGGCGGGAGGACATACTCGGCGGCGCGGCCACCCACTTCTCCGCCGCGGCCAGCTTCTTCACCGACGTGCACCTCGTGGGCGTGGTCGGCGACGACTTCAAGGCCGAGCACGTGGAGTTCCTCAAGGGGCGCGGGATCAACCTCGCGGGGCTGGAGGTGGTCGAGAACGGAAAGACGTTCCGCTGGTCGGGGCATTACCTCAACGACATAAATCAGGCCGAGACGAGGAAGACGGAGCTCGGCGTGTTCGCAGAGTTCGACCCCAAGCTCTCGGAGCAGCACCGCGCAAGGCCCTACCTCTTCCTGGCCAACATCCACCCCTCTCTGCAGCTCAAGGTCCTGGATCAGATGCGAAGGCCCCGGCTCACCGCCATGGACACCATGAACCTCTGGATCGACACCACGCGCGATGAACTGCAGAAAGTCATCGAGCGAGTCGACATGATATTCGTAAACGACGCCGAGGCGCGCGCCCTCTCCGGGAAGAACAACGTGACCCTGGCTGCGCGCAGGATCATGGAGTGGGGGCCCGGGACCGTGGTGATAAAGCGCGGCGAGTACGGGGCCCTTGTCTACAAGGGCGACATGGTGTTCTTCGCGCCAGCGCTCCCGCTCCCAGAGGTTCGCGACCCGACCGGCGCCGGCGACACCTTCGCAGGCGGGTTCATGGGGTACATAGCCCGCATGGGCAGCACCTCCGACGACGATCTCAAGCGGGCCGCGGTGCTCGGCAGCGTGATGGCATCGTTCCAGGTCGAGGACTTCGGCCTGGACAGGCTGAGGAGGCTCGCCCGCCCGGAGATCGAGGAGCGTTTTCTGGCCTTCTGCAGGCTGGCGCAGTTCAGCACAGATCGGGTGTTCGAAGGCGATGCGGGGTGATGCCGCCTTGGGCTATCTGCCCCACCTGGACGGGGGGCGGGAGTCCTTTTCGTATCTGTCGACTTCCTTGTAGATCGTCTTCTCCTCGACGACCTCCTGTTGAGGGTCCGCGTACGCCGGGTAGCCGGTCTCGTCGGTGCCGGGGATGACCACGGCGCCCGGCCTGTAGCCCGGGTCCGATCCCATGTGCAGGTCGGAGGGGCGCTCCTTGAGCTCCTCCTTGGGGAAGTAGAGCGGCTGGCCCGGCTGCTGCTCCTGAGCGCCGGCCGCAAGCGGGGCCGCCGCAAGGACGCCCGCGACGACAAGCGCCATGGCTGTCTTTGTTTTCATGTGTTTGCCTCCTGCTTGATGATATCACCAAAGCCCCGGGAGTGAAACGCAAATTGAGGCGGGGCCGATGCGGTTGCGAATCGTGCGCATTTCTGCGTATAATCCGCATCCGAGGGTTGAACGATGAAGCGCAGCACCGAGTCGATAATCCTGAGGAGGGTGGCGTACCGCGACGCCGACTGGATAGTCACCTTCTTCTCCAGGGACTCAGGCAGGCAGAGCGGCATCGCGCGCTCCGCCCGCCTCTCGCGCAGGCGTTTCGGGGGCTCGCTTGAGCCGGGCTCCGTAGTGGAGATCGGCTATTCGGAGTGCCGCGGACGCGGACTTCTGTCGCTCGATCGCTCCAGCCTCCTCGTCCCCCTGAACGGGATACTGAAAAGCCTCGAGCGGATCGGGGCCCTTTCGCGCTCCCTCGCGCTGGCGCTGGCATTCCTGCAGGAGAACGAGGCGAACGCAGAAAAATTCGACCTGCTGCGCGCGAGGATCGAGCGCCTGGCCGAGTGCGATCCTCGCCCGATCGAGAGCGCGGCGTTCGAGCTGCGCTGGCTCGGGCTCTGCGGCTACGCCCCGTCCATCGGGGTCTGCACCGCCTGCGGTGCGCCGGCGCAGGGCGCGGGGGCGTGGTCGTTCGATTTCGATAAGGGGGGGCTCGCGTGCGGCTCCTGCAGGAGAGGGGGGCGGTCGGTCGAGCTCAGCGCTGCGGCGCGCAGGGGGCTCTGCTCACTCCTCGACGGCGGCGGGTGCCCCGACGACGCCTCTGCCGAGGCCGCCCTCAGTGTCATGGGCCGCTACGTGGACCACGTCCTCGGAAGGCCCCTGGGTGTGATATGACGAAGATGCGCGTCATAGAGGAGAGACCGGAGATATGGCCATTTCTCCTGCTTTCGCTGATCATCCACCTGATCCTCGCCCTGCTCGTCCCGCGCGCATTCACCCCTCAGTTCGCGGCTGCAAAGGAGGAGCTGATCCCGGTCGAATTCGTGAGCGAGCCCCGGGGCAAGTTGCGCCTCGCCGACATCGAGAAGCCGGATGTGGAGATGAGGCCCAAGAAGACGAAGTTTCTGGGCATGTACGACAGCGCGGTGCAGGAGGAGATGGTCGGCGTCGCGCGCAGGCCCGGCAAGACGGGTGAGAAGGGGAGGCCGAAGCCGCGCCCGGTGAAGCCCGAGCCGGCCGCCAGGGACAGGATCTTCGCCTTCGACTCCTCGATCTTCGACGGCAAGCGCCTCCCCGAGAAGCCCGACGGCAGCGGCGGCGGGGCGATGGACGACTTCTACCCGGACCTCAGGAGGGGGCCTCACACCTATCTCAACGTGCTGCGCTACCCGGAGGTCGAGTATTTCGTGAGGCTCAAGCGCGCATTCAAGGTCGCATTCAACCCCGAGCCCTCGCTCCGCGCCCACTTCTCCATGAACCAGGTGGCCCGCGGCTCCATAGACGTGGTTCTGGGCGTCTCGGTCGACAGGACCGGTGATCTCGCGGAGCTGTTCATCTTCCGCAGCTCGGGGATACCTTCGTACGACACGGAGGCGCTGCGGACCGTCAGGGCCTCGTCGCCGTTCTCCTCGCCTCCCGAGAAGTTCATGGACGACAACCTGCTGCGCATGACCTGGACCTTCACCGTCTATCTGTGACCGTCGGAGGATTCGCCCGGGCAAGGCAGACTACGTCACGCGAACATGGCCAGGCTCACCGACATCACGACCATGCCCCCGATGAGGCCGTAGATCGAGAGGTGATGCTCCCCGAATTCGCGCGCCGCCGGCAGGAGCTCGTCGAACGATATATAGACCATGATGCCGGCGACCGCGGCGAACACTATCCCGAACACAGCTTCGTTCAGAAACGGCCTCAGCAGGAAATAGCCGATGAGCGCCCCCGCAGGCTCCGACAGGCCGGAGAGGAACGAGTAGCCGAACGCCTTTTTCCGGCTGCCGGTCGCGTAGTAGATGGGCACGGAGACCGAGATCCCCTCCGGAATGTTGTGTATCGCGATCGCCACGGCGATGGCCACCCCGAGCCTGGGATCGGACAGGGCCGCCATGAAGGTGGCCAGCCCCTCGGGGAAGTTGTGTATGGCTATGGCCAGGGCGACGAATATCCCTGTGCGATGCAGCCTTTTGAACCTCTGGGCGGCCTGTGGCCTTTCCATCTCCTCCAGCGTGTGCATCTCGTGCGGGTTCTCATCGGAGGGCACGAGCTTGTCTATGACCGCTATGAAGGCGATCCCCGCGAAGAATGCGGCGATGGTCGCCCAGTAGCCCGGACCTGCGCCGAACGCCGATGTGAGGCTCTCCCTGGCATTGAAGAATATCTCGATCATCGAGATGTAGATCATGACGCCTGCCGAGAAGCCGAGGGCCACGGAGAGGAAGCGGCGGGACGTGGCGTGGCCGAGCAATGCGATGATGCTTCCTATGCCGGTCGCTAGCCCGGCGAAGAGCGTGAACACGAATGCGAGATGGACGTTATTCATCGTATCTTATCGCCCTGGACTCGGCGGCGGGCATCCCGATGATCGTGGAGGAGCTCTGCTGGTAGTAGCACGCCCCCTCGAACGGGCAGACCATATCCCCGCCGGCGCCGCCCGGTTTCAGCAGCTCCGAGAACTTCACGTCTATGATCGCGTCGGCCCCGAGCCTTGCCGCGCGCTCGCGCATGGCCTTCACGAGCTCGCCCTGGTCCACGTCCCTGCGGCCCGTGGCCTTGATGACGGCAAGTTCGGTGAAGGGCGAATCCGGGGCCGCCCCCTCGAACACCTCGACCCTCGCCGGGTCGCTTTTGCCTGCGGCCTTCATGCAGTCCGCCGATTTCGTCACCTCGGTCTTCACGCTCATGGACGTGCAGGCCGCGCCGGCGATGATGATCGCGGCGACGGCCGATGCTGCCTTGAGTATCGTCACACGGCCTCCCTGGGGTTTTATGCCCTGATAGATAATATATTCCTTTGCCCGTGGCAACCATGCAGAAAATAGGGCCAAACCCGGGCTGTGCGCACGTGGTTCAAGTTCGGTGTTGAAATCGAACGGCTTGTTTGGATAGGCTCTCGGCGGGCTTTGAACTGAAAGGGGGCGGGATGAAGACGAACCTTAGCATGGAGAAGGAGATAGTGGTCAAGGGGGGCGACGAGGTTGGGCTCTTGTCGCGGGTCTCCTGCGCCATAGCGGAGGGCAGGGTGAACATCAGGTCCATCTGCGGCTACGGCGTGGACGGCGAGGGCCACATAAGGATCGTGACCGACAACAACGAGCGGGCGCTTGCGCTCATCAGGGGGGCGGGGATCGCGGCTGCCGAACACGACGTGGTCCGCTGCGAGGTCTCGCCCAACATGCTGCACCCCGACATCGGCAGCGCGCTCGCCGGATACGAGGTGGAGAGCAACTACTGGTGTGCGGCCGCCCACGGGGGTGAGCACGCTATCCTCTACTTCACCATGAGGGACAACGTGCCGGCCACGAACATCGGCTGAGGAATGATCTGAAAAAACAAAAGGCCCGGAGGCGCGCAAAGCCCCGGGCCTTTCCTGTATTCAAAAGATCGTCACCAGACGTCGGACTGCCAGTTGCCCCTGACGTTAACCTTCTGCATCGCACCCTTGTCGGCCACCGGCGGCGGGGTGGACGCCACTGACTCCGCGTACGGGGCGTTGAACCTCACGGTGTAGTTCAGGTCAAAGACCTTTGTGCCGTCCTTGCGCTCTTTGATGAGGGTTTTCTTGTGATCCATCGTAGTGAACTGGCACTTGTCGAACGAGACGGACACGCCCTGGGTCGCGGCCACCAGCTTCGGCAGCATGGCATTGTACATCTGGTCGTGGACTTTTTCTTTCATGGCCGCAGGTTTGAGGCCAGGATAGTCCCTGGTGTCCACATCCCAGTCGAGGTTGATGGTTAGATACCCGTCCCTCCGTATGTCGCCGGTCACGTCCACCGAGTTCGCCGAGGCCATAGCCGGCATGGCCAGGGCGACCAGTACTGCCGCTGCGAATATCGCTCTGTATTTCATCTCTCCCTCCCTTTGTTTGAGTCTCGACCTTATAATCGGCGATGAACCCTGTCAAGGAGCGGCTCTGTGCCGGATTTGCGGTGGAATCGGCGCTCCGGGACGTATATAATGCCTCCCATGTTCCGCAGGAACTACCATGAGGTGATGCCGGGCCGCCTTGCCCGTCTCTTCAAGGGAGAGGGGATAACCGATCTCAAGGCGAGGCTATGGAACTCCTTTGTCGATTCGGGACTCGTGGGGATCACGGACCACGACTGCTCGGCCCTCCCGCGCATACTCCCGATGTCGTATCTGCCGGTTATCCGGCGCGCGGCCCGCGACATAACGGAGTGCCTGATGAAGATACTCTCCCTTCCTGAGAGGGAGATCCTCTCCGTGCTGCCGGCCGGCCCGATTGCCCGATATCTGGTGGAGGAGCTTGGGGTCCTCCGTCACCGCCCCCGCCGGCTCACGGGCAGCATGCGCTTCGACATGGCGGTCGTGGGGCGGCCGGGGCCGAACAATCCCCCCGTCCTCATGGAGGTCAACGAGATCGGCTTCGACGGGATCGGCCGCTCGTCGTACATCCAGGAGACCCTCCTCAGCCTCTTCCCTGAGTTGCGCGAGCAGGTGCGCTGCCTCGATACGGCGGCTGCGGAGGTGAGGAACATGAGGCGGCTCGGGCGTTCGCTCGCCCGCTTCCACTACGACTCCTACACGTGGGAGGAGGAGTCGATCCTCATGAAGGCGGCGAAGGCGGGGCTCGACATCACGATCGTGCAGCCGCCCGCGTTCCGCGTGCACATCGATGAGGAGTGCAGGCTGATGCGGCGGGAGCGCGTCAGCGTGAAGGACGGCAGGCTCGTGGTGGGCGGCCGCGCCCCTTCCTCCTGCATGGTTGCCTACAGCTTCGAGCTCAAGGATTACAAGGAGGCGCCTGATTTCTTCAGGATGATCATCAGATCGAAGACCCCGCAGTACAGCCCGTTCATCACCGGGCTCGTCGCGCCCAAGACCATACTCGTGATCCTCTCCGACAAGTCCCTGGTCCGCCGGCTCCTGGGCTCCGCACGGGCGAAAAGGCTTTCCGACTCTGTCCTGCGGGCCGGTCTCCTCCCCGACAGGGCGGGGGAGATCGACGCCAGGAGCGACGAGCTCGTGCTCAAGCACGCGGACGGAATGGGCGGCGAGCGCGTCTTCGTGGGCCGCGAGGCGAAGAGGCGGCTCCACAGGATCAGGCTGCGCGACGCGGGCCACTGGGTCGTGCAGGACCGCATCCACATCAACACCATGGACATCGACGGGTTCCTCTCGCGCCGGCGCCGCGTGATAGCCGACCTCGGCGTCTATGTGCAGTACGACTGGAACGGGAGGGAGTTTTTGAACTTCGAAGTGGGCGGATTCATCACCCGCGCCACCAACAGGAGCCTCAAGGTGAACGTCTCGGGAGGGGGCTGCCAGGTGCCGGTGATGTTCGACCGGTCAAGATGAGATATCCTTGCGCTTGAAGAAGTGCCTCGAGTCCCCCCATTCGTCCCATCCGACCTTCTCGCCGATGGAGTTGATCCTCCGCTCGAGGCAGCCGCGGCACATGTCCGCGTCCTCGCCCACGCAGGGCTTGCCCTCGTAGAGCAGGTAGTCGCCGCGGTACTCCCGGGGGGTGATGTTGGGCATCACGACGTTCGCGCCGGCCAATAGTCCCAGTTCGCGGCCACCGGTGTCCAGCGCCTGCAGCGCAGTCGAGGCCGCTATGTTGAGGTCGGGCATGACGATGCGCGCGAGCGCTATCATCCGGAGCGCGAGCGAGAGGCGCCTGCGCCTCTCCCCGGGGGTGTTCACCGCCTCGGCGGCGAGCGGCGTCTCATCATGCAGGACGTACGGCCCCATGCCGATCATGTCGATGTCCATCTGACTGAAGAAGAGTATGTCGTTCGCGAGGTGCTCGGCGGTCTGGCGGGGCAGTCCTATCATCACGCCGGTGCCGACCTGGTAGCCCGCGGCCCGGAGGGAGCGCAGGCACTGGACGCGGCGCTCGAAGCCCTGGTCTGCGGGATGCAGCCTCGCGTAGAGTTCCGGGTCCGACGTCTCGATCCTGAGCAGATACCGGTGCGCGCCCGACTCAAACCATCGCCGGTATGTCTCCTCCGACTGTTCGCCGCAGGACAGGGTGATCCCCAGCGCGCCGTCGCCCTGGCGCTTGATCTCTCGGACTATATCGTCCACGAACTCCACGAACTCAGGGTCGTCCCGCTCTCCGGACTGGAGCACCAGCGAGCCGTAGCGGTTCTCGAGGGCGAAGCGGGCGCAGGAGAGGATCTCCTCCGCCGACATGGCGTAGCGCCTAATCGCGTGGTCGCGGCGGATGCCGCAGTAGAGGCAGTTCCTGGCGCAGACGTTCGAGAACTCGACGAGCCCCCTCAAGTGCGCGACAGGGCCGAGCCTCTCCCTCTTTACCTCGCAGGCCGCCTTGAACAGCCGTTCCTCGTCCGATGGGTCCGTGAGGGAGAGGAGGGAGGCGAGGATGTCCCCGTCGGGTCGCCCGCTCCCCATGATCTTTCTGATTGTCGAAGCGACGTTCATCTGCCGTGGGCTACTCCTTCAGCACCAGTTCCTTCGCGGCGCGAGCCTCGTCGAGCCTGCGCCGGAACGGGCGGGAGGGCGCGTTCTTCACGAGATCGGGCTGATCTTCGCACTCCCCTGCGATGGCGAGCATCGCGTCGCAGAAGCGGTCGAGCTGGTCCTTGCACTCGGTCTCGGTGGGCTCGATCATGATGGCGCCGTGGACGATCAGCGGGAAGTAGACCGTCGGGGGATGGAAGCCGTAGTCCATGAGTCGCTTGGCTATGTCGAGGGTCTTTATACCCTTCGCCTGCTGCAGCTTGTCCGAGAACACGCACTCGTGCATGCAGGGCTTCTTGTACGGGAGGTCGTAGGCCTTCTCTAGCCTGGCCCTCACGTAGTTCGCGTTGAGCACCGCCATCCTGGTGGCTGCGGCCAGCCCCTCGGCGCCGAGCTCCCTTATGTAGGCGTATGCGCGCAGGAGCACGCCGAAGTTGCCGAAGAAGGTGTTGATGCGGCCGATCGACTCAGGGAACTTCTCCGAGATCCTGTATGAGTCGCCCCGCTTCACGATCCTGGGCACGGGCAGGTACTGTGCCAACTCCTTGAGGACCGCCACCGGGCCCGCTCCGGGACCGCCGCCGCCGTGGGGCGTGCCGAAGGTCTTGTGGAGATTCATGTGCATGAGGTCCGCGCCGATTTCGCCCGGCTTCACCACCCCCATGAGCGCGTTGAGGTTCGCGCCGTCGAGGTAGACGAGCCCCCCCTTCGCGTGAACGATGTCCGCCACGTCCTTGAAGTGCTCCTCGAATATCCCGAGCGTGTTGGGATTCGTGATCATTATGGCCGCCACCTCGTCGTCCATCGCCGCCTCGACCGCGGCCGGGTCGAGCAGGCCGTCTGGCCCCGACTTCACGGTCACAACGCCGTAGTGGCAGGTGGCGGCCGACGCCGGGTTGGTCCCGTGCGCGGAATCGGGGATGATCACCTTGCTGCGAGGGTTTCCGCGCATCGTGTGATAGGCCCTGATCATCAGCATGCCGGTGAGCTCGCCGTGGCTGCCGGCCGCTGGCCACAGCGTGACCGCGTCCATGCCGCAGATCTCGGCCAGATGCCTCTCCAGCTCCCAGCAGACCCTGAGGTTCCCCTGGACCGTGGACTCCGGCTGGAAGGGGTGGGTGTCGGCAAAGCCGGGCAGCGCCGCTGCGCGGCTTGCGATCTTGGGGTTGTACTTCATCGTGCACGAGCCCAGCGGATAGAACCCCACGTCCTTGGAGTAGTTCTGCATGGAGAGCCTGGTGAAGTGGCGCACCACGTCCGCCTCGCAGAGCTCCGGCAGCGCGGGAGCGGTGTCGCGCGTGAGCCTTCCGAACGCCTCGCACGGATTGAACTCCGGCACGTCGCTTGCGGGGAGAGAGGTGCCGCGCCTGCCCGGCACGCTCTGCTCGAATATCGTCGGCTCCTCGAAGAGGAGGCCGGTTGTGCCGGTGGTCTGCCCTGTATTCTCTCTGCTCATCGCAAACTCTCTCGTCCCGATCTATCTGAGAGCGGCGGCCAATGCGTCGGCGTAGCCGTCGATCTCCTGTTTCGTGTTGAGCTCCGTCGCGCATACCAGCACGCGCCGGTCCATGTCCGGCATCCACTTGCCGAGGTCGATGCCGCCCATGATCCCGTCTGCCAGGAGCGCGTCGAGCACATCCGCGGCTGGCCTCGCGGTCTCATAGACGAACTCATTGAACGTCGGCGCCTCGAATGGGATCTCGACGCCCGCGACCGAGGCCAGCCTCTTCTTCGCGTAATCGGCCTTTGCCGCGTTGATGGAGGCGAGCTCCCTCATGCCCTCCTTGCCCAGCATGGACATGTAGATCGCGGCGGTCGTGGCGCAGAGCGCCTGGTTGGAGCAGATGTTGGAGGTCGCCCGTTCGCGGCGTATGTGCTGCTCGCGGGTGGAGAGGGTGAGCACGTAGCCGGGCCTTCCCCCGGCGTCGACGGTCTTTCCGCATATGCGTCCCGGCATGTCGCGGACCAGCTCGCGGCGCGCGGTGAATATGCCGAGCGTGGGGCCGCCGAAGCTGACCGGCAGCCCCAGCGACAGCCCTTCGCCCACCGCTATGTCGGCGCCGAACGAACCGGGCGGGTTGAGTATGCCCAGCGCGATCGGCTCGGGGACCACCGCGACCATGAGGGCCCGGGCCTCGTGCGCCGCCTGGGCCACGTCTCTCAAGTCCTCCACTATGCCGAAGAAGTTCGGGTACTGGACGAACACCGCGGCCACCTCGTCCGAGATCATGGATGAGAGGGCCGCCCGGTCGATGTGGCCGGCGGAGGCGGGGATGTTCCCCACATCCTTTTCGTCCGCTATCACCGTCTCGACCACGTGGCGGTACTCGGGGTGCATGTTCTCGGGGAGCAGGACCTTCTTTCTCCCCTTCGATATCCTGCGCGCCATGAGCGCCGCATCGGCGGCCGCGGTCGCGCCGGAGTAGTGGGAGCCGTTGGAGACGTCCATCCCGAAGATGCGGCATATCTGCGACTGGTACTCGAATATCGCCTGGAGCGTCCCCTGGCTCACCTCGGGCTGGTAGGGGGTGTAGGGGGTCACGAACTCGGAGCGGCCCGCGAGCTCCGACACCGCTGCCGGCACGTAGTGGCGGTAGGCGCCGCCTCCGAGAAACGACGACGAACAGGACATGGTCCTGTTCTGCATGGCGACGGCGTTGAGATCCTTCCATAGATCCTGCTCCGCCATCCCCTCCGGGATGGCGAGCCCGGCGTCGCAGCGCAGGCCCTTCGGTATCGCCTTGAAGAGGGTGTCGAGATCCTTCGCGCCCGCCCGCGAGAGCATCGCCGCGATCTCTTCGGAAGTGTGTGGGAGGTGTCTCATTCCGAGGCTATGCCGTCTCTTCGGCCACGAAGTCGGCGTATTGGGTGTGGTCCATGAGCTCCTTGAGCTCGGACGGATCGGCCAGCTCCAGCTTTATCATCCAGCCGTCGCCGTAGCAGTCCTCGTTGATCGTCTCCGGGTTCTGGGCGAGCACGCTGTTGACGTCGATCACCTTTCCGGAGATCGGGGCGTAGCAGTCGGACACCGCCTTCACCGACTCGACCACCCCGAACGTGTCGTCCTTCTTCACCTGCTCGCCCTCGCCGGGCAGCTCAACGTAGACGATGTCGCCCATGTTGGACTGCGCGTGGTCGGTGATGCCTATGGTCGCGGTCTTGCCGTCGATCTTGATCCACTCGTGTTCCTTCGTGTACTTCAGATTGTCCGGTGCATTCATCTTCTCTTCCCCCTGTTTCGGTTTCGTGTCATCCCTTCCTCTGCCGGGGCTTGTAGAAGGGCGTTTTCACAACAGTTGCTTTCCTCGCGCGACCCCTAATGTCAATAGAAATGTCGCTCCCCTCGGCGGCGGCATCGGCCTTCACGTAGCCGATCCCTATGGCGCATTCCAGCGACGGGGACATGGTGCCGCTGGTCACGAACCCCGCGTCGCGGCCCCCCGCGATTATGCGATAGCCCTGCCTCGGGATCCCGGGTTCGGTCATGCGGAAACCCGCGAGCTTTCGCGTCTGTCCCCCGGCCTTTATGTCGACGAGCGCCGCCTTGCCCACGAAGTCGTCGGGTGTGTCGAGCTTCACCACCCAGCCGAGACCCGCCTCGATGGGGTTCGTGTCCTCGGTTATCTCGTGGCCGTAGAGGCTGTATTTCATCTCGAGCCTGAGCGTGTCGCGCGCACCCAGCCCCGCCGGGAGGACCCCTCTCTGCTTACCGCGCTCGAGCAGCGCCTGCCACACCGGCGTCGCGTCGGCAGGGGAGGTGAATATCTCGAAGCCGTCCTCACCGGTGTAGCCGGTCCTGGCGATGATCGCCTTCGCCCCGGCGACTGCGCCCTCCGTGAAGCAGTAGGTCTTGATCGACGCGAGGTCGGCGTCGGCCAGCGGCGCGAGCAGCTCCGCGGCGAGCGGGCCCTGGAAGGCGATGAGGGCATAGTCGTCGCTGGCGTTGCGGAGCGTGGCCCTGCCCGTTGCGTGGGACTGGAACCAGGCGAAGTCCTTGGCCGCGTTGGAGGCGTTGACGACTATCATGTATCGCTCGGGGTTCATGCGGTAGACGATCACGTCGTCCACGACCGTGCCCCGCTCGTTGCAGACCACCGAGTACTGAGCCTGGCCGTCCACGAGCCTCTTGACGTCGTTCGTGGTGAGGTGCTGGACGCAGTCGGTGGCGCCGGGGCCCGCGACCTCGACCTGTCCCATGTGCGAGACGTCGAACAGCCCCGCAGCCGCGCGCACCGCCCTGTGCTCGTCGATCACTCCGGTGTACTGCACCGGCATGAGCCATCCGGCGAAGTCCACGATCTTCGCTCCGAGCCTCGCGTGTTCGTCGTAAAGGGGTGTCTTCCTCGTCATCGTTTGCTCCTTCTGTCAAAGAGAGCGGCTAGCCGCCTCGACGGTGTTTTTCAGAAGCATGGCTATGGTCATCGGCCCGACTCCGCCAGGCACGGGCGTTATCGCAGAGGCCCGCTCCGCCGCGGCCGCGAACTCCACGTCTCCCGCGAGGCCTCCGTCCGGCAGCCTGTTTATGCCCACGTCGACGACCACGGCCTGCGGCTTTATCCACGACCCCTTGACGAACGCGGGCCTGCCTATGGCCGCGACCACGATATCGGCCCGCCCGACCTCTGCGGCGAGGTCCTTCGTCTTCGAGTGGCAGACCGTGACCGTCGCGTTTCTCTTCATCAGCATCATGGCGGTGGGCTTGCCGACTATGTTGCTGCGCCCTATGACCACGGCGTTGGCCCCTTCGATCTTCGCGCCCGTCGATTCGATCAGTTCGATCACCCCGGCCGGGGTGCACGGAGCGAAGCACGGCTCCCCGAGGGCCAAAAGCCCCACGTTGACCGGGTGAAAGCCGTCCACGTCCTTGTCGGGCGATATGGCGAGCGTCACCTGCTTCTCGTCGATGTGGGTGGGCAGCGGGAGCTGGACGAGGACGCCGTGGACGGCGGGATCCGAGTTGAGCCTCGCGATGAGGTCGAGCAGCGCGTCCTCGGAGACGTCGTGGTGAAGATCGTGGGCGAACGACGCGATGCCGGCCTCGGCGCACGCCTTGCGCTTCATCTTCACGTAGACCTGCGATGCCGGATTCTCGCCGACCAGCACCACGGCGAGCCCTGGCGTGACACCCTTCGATCGGAGATCAAAGACCCGGGCGGCGATGGAGGCCCTGATGGAGAGGGCCATGGCCTTGCCGTCGATTATCTTTGCAGGCATTGCGGCCTCCGCATGAAAGGGGAGAATTGAGTATGCCCTGGGAGAACAAAAGTCAATCAGGGAGCACACTGATACCTGCCGCTCCTCAGGATGACATCATGAGGTCACGCGGTTGCGGCCGGTCTCTTTGGACTGGTAGAGGCAGGCGTCGGCCTGGGCGATGAGCTGCCGGGGCTTCTCGTAGTTCGCGCCCGCCAGGGCGGCGACGCCGATGCTTATGGTCACCGGGATGAGTTCCTTCTCGAACTTCATCGGCGTGTCGGCCACCAGCTGGCGGACCCTCTCTGCGATGATGGCCGCGCCCCGTATCTCCGTGCCGCGCATGATCACGGCGAACTCCTCGCCGCCGTAGCGGGCGAGGATGTCCTCGCCTCGCAGCGCCCGCTGGATGCGCTGGGCCACGCCCTGCAGCACGTAGTCCCCCGCGATGTGCCCGTGGTTGTCGTTGACCAGCTTGAAGTGGTCGATGTCGATCATGAGCATGGCGAGCGGGATCGAGTTCCTCTTGGCGAAGCTGAACTCCTCGGAGAGCCTCTTCTCGAACACGTGCTTGTTGTAGATGCCGGTGACCGCGTCGTAGTTGGCCATCTGGTGCATCTCCTTGAGCAGGATCTGCTCGGCCTCGGAGCCGAGCGCGAACTTGAAGATCGTGTCGCTGGAGATGTGGATCTGGTCGCCGTTTGCCAGGGCCCTCCGCTTGATGCGCTCGCCGTTGACGAACGTCCCGTTGGTCGACTCGAGGTCCTCGATGACCGCCTGGTCCCCGGACAGGCTGATCCTCAGGTGCTGGCGGGAGATGCGGGTGTCGTTGATGGAGATGTCGCACTCCGGCGCGCGGCCTATGACGGTCTCGCGGTTCTCGAGGTAGCAGAGCTTTCCGGCGAGCTGGCCCGATATGAACATTATATAGGCCTTCTGCTCCTCGGGCACCTCGACCTTCTGGATCTTGGTGAGGACCGTGCGCTCGGAGAGCTCCTCGGCCTTTTCCCCCTCTTTTTTCTCAGGCTCGGCTGCCTTCTTGACCCGTGCCTTGTCTTTTGTCTTTTTAGCGGTCATCGCACCATGCCCTGTGAATCGCCGACATCCCGGCAATGTGGACCATCCTGATCAGAAATTCAACCTCCACTTATTCCTCAGAGGGCTGCTCATGGGCCGGGACCGGGGTCAGTATCACCCTCATGTCCCTGTGGGCGCCGGCCGTGGGCTTGAACTCCCTCTTCTCCGGCCTGTAGCCCTCGTGCCAGATCTCAACCGCATGGACCTTCTCCGGGTCGAGGTCCAGCTTGGTCACCGGCGTCGTTCCCACCGGCGCGCCGTCGATGACCACTATGGCCCCCTGCGGCTGGGAGTCCACGAGCAGGGATCCCAGGTCCTTCACGAGCGCGACCTCGAACGACTTCGACTGCCCGGCCTCTAGCCTGATCTCCTTTGTCCAGAATTTATACCCCTGGAGATAGAGGCCGACCACGTGGGGCCTTCCGGCATCGAGCCTCTTCATCGTGACGGGCGTGCGATGCTGTGTCTCCTTGTCGTCAAGGTATACCACGGCGCCCGGAGGCGTTGATATCAACTCCAGGTCAGCGGCCGGCGCGGCCGCGGGCTTGAGCGAGACGCTCACGCTCCTAAACTCCCCCCGGCCGAGCGAGAGGGGCTCCGAGTGGGGGAGGAATCCCTCCTTTGTCACGGAGATGGTGTGATCCTGGTCCGGCGATATGCCCCTTATCGTGACCGGCGAGCCCCTGCCCGCCGCCTTGCCGTCGAGCGCTACCTCCGCGTCGGCCGGGTCCGTGACCACTATCGCCGACGCCGCCCCCGCCTCGGGCGCGACCGCATGATCGGCGCTCAGATGCAGATAGAGCCTGAACGAGCCCCATGCGGCCACCGCGAGGGCCACCGCAAGCGGCGCGAGCCACTTCGCGCCGGCCCTGCGCCTTGGCCTCGGCGGCTCGAGATCGGGGGGAGGGCGACTCCCGGTCGTCTCTTCCCCGCCCGTCTCCGCAGGTTGCGCCCCCTCCGCAGGGGGCGGCGTTCCGGACTCAGACTCCTCTTCGAGCATGAACTCCTTTATGTTGGCAGGGGCGCGCGCGACGCCGGTCACCTCGAACTGCTCGTCGCCGGCGAGGGCGGAGTTGGTCCGGTCGATTATGAGCGCCGGGGTCCTACTGTCGGCCTCGAGCGGCCTGGCGCGGCCCATCTCGTCCTTGAACAGCTCCTGGACGAAATTCGCCACGTCGGAGGAGAGGAAGTCGGGATAGTGCTTGTGCAGAAACTTCACCAGCTCGTCTCGCAGCTCGGAGGCGAACGGATGGCGGTGGCGGCGGTCCTTGGTGAGCGCCTTCATGACGACTCGGTCCAGCTCGTCCGGTATCTCGGGCCTTGTGTTCACCAGCGGCTCGACGAGGGCCTTTCGCACGTTGCGGATCGTCTCGCGGCTGTCCTCCGCCTTGAAGAGGCGCCTCCCGGAGAGTATCTCATGGAGTATTATCCCCAGCGAGAAGATGTCGGAGCGGTGGTCGAGCGGCTCGCCCATGGCCTGCTCGGGGGACATGTATGCGAACTTGCCCTTGAGGAGCCCCGAGTCGGTGCCCGAGGCCTTGAAGGCCGGCTTGGCTATCCCGAAGTCGATGATCTTCACCGTTCCCGAGAACGAGACCATGATGTTCTGCGGCGAGATGTCGCGGTGAACGATGTGCAGGGGCACCCCCGAGTCGTCGGTTCGGCGGTGCATGTAGTCGATCCCTGCCGCGACCTCCGAGGCGAGGTACACGGCGATCGGTATGGGCACCAGCGTCCCGCGCGCGATGCAGCGCTTGTTGATCTGCGAGATCGTCGCGCCCTCCACGTACTCCATCACCATGTAGTAGTCGTCGCCCACCTTTCCGAGGTCGTAGGTCTGGGCGATGTTGCCGTGGACCAGGCGCACCGCCAGCTTCGCCTCGTCGATGAGCGAGCCTATGAACTCCCGGTCGGCGGAGAGGTGGGGGAGGATCTTCTTGATGCAGACCTCGCGCTGGCTGATGCCGTGGACGTCGTAGGCGAGCCCCCGGTAGATCTCGGCCATGCCGCCCTGGGCGACCTTCTCCATGATGTAGTACTGGCCGAT